>CAIRDL010000582.1 GCA_903877345.1 uncultured Oscillochloris sp.
AAGCCTTGAAGGACGGCCAGCCGAATGGGGTGGCTGTCAATGTGGGCCAACTCGCCGCGCAATTCGAGGTCGTAGCTACGCACCGGGGTGCTGATGAGTTGGCAGATCAGCCGCCCTATCTGGCGACCCAGCGTGAGGTAAGGCTGAAGCACGCCCCACGCCTCCGGGGCGATGAAGGGCGCATTGACGGCGTAGCGCGGCGTCGCCCCACTGAGGGCGTCCACTACCCCGGCGGCCACTTCACTGCCGGCGGAGATCTGCGCTTCGGCGGTTGAAGCCCCGATATGAGGCACGCTGATCACCTTCGGGTGGTGTGTAATCGGCGCATCAGCGGGCGGCGGCTCTTGGCTGTAGACATCGAGGGCTGCCCCGGCGAGTTGGCCCGCTTCGATGGCGGCAAGCAGCGCGGTCTCGTCAATGATGCCGCCCCGGCTCGCATTGATCAAATAGGCACCCTTTTTCAGCTTGGCAATACGGGCGGCATCGAAGAGATTGCGCGTGCTGTCAAGGAGCGGCACATGGAGCGAGACGACATCGCTGCGGCTCAACAGTTCGTCCAGGGTGACGAGCGTCACGCCCATTTGCTCGGCGCGGTCGAGCGAAACGACGGGGTCATAGGCGACGACAGTCATTTCCATAGCACGGGCGCGCACGGCGACTTCCGAGCCAATACGCCCAAGGCCGATCAGGCCGAGCGTCTTGCCCCGCACTTCCCAACCCTGAAACTTGGTGCGCTCCCATTTGCCACCTTGAAGCGAAGCGTGAGCCTGGGGAATCGAGCGCGCCAAACTCACGAGCAGGCCGATGGTCAATTCGGCCACGGCGATGTTGTTGGAGGCCGGTGCGTTGACGACGATAATGCCGCGACGGGTCGCCGCCTCAACATCAATGTTGTCTACGCCGGTGCCAGCGCGCCCGATGACGCGCAGCTTGGTGCCCGCCTCGATTACCTCGGCGACAACCTTGGTGGCGGAACGAACGACCAGCGCGTCGTACTCACCAATGATCTTGAGCAGCGCGGCCTTGTCGAGATCAAGCTTGAGGTCAACCTCGCCGCCGCGTCGCAGCACCGCGAGACCCTCGGCGGCAATTTTCTCAGTGACTAAGATACGATCCACGTAAAAACTCCCTTATTCCAATCTAAAGGTTCGACACCTCGCGCCAACCTGGGAAGGCTTGCTAGAGCGTGCAACGTTCCTCCAACTCCTCGCAGATCGCGTGGAGAATGAGGCCATGAACTTCCTGGATCCGGGCACTGTTGGCGCTTGGGACAATGAGGCTATGCTCGGCTAAACTCCGGGCGGTGCCGCCGCTCTGACCAAGGAGGGCGACCGTGGTAAGGCCCGCGTTCCGGGCGGTGGTGAGGGCGTTGAGGATGTTGGGTGAATTACCGGAGGTGCTGAAGACGACCAAGAGGTCGCCCGGACGCCCGAGCGCCTGGAGTTGGCGGGCGAAAATTTGGCTGTAGCCGAGGTCGTTGGCGATGCAGGTAAGCGCCCCAACATCAGTATTCAGGCAGACAGCGGCAAGCGGTCGCCGGTCGCCACGGTAACGGCCTAGCAACTCCTCGGCCAAATGGATCGCATCGGCAGCGCTGCCACCGTTGCCGCACGTGAAGAGCGTGCCCCCGTTGAGGACGGCATCAGCGACGATGCGGGCGGTCGCGTCTACGGACGCAGCCTGGGGGGTGAAGCGTTGCAAGACGGCCAACAGTTCGTCGGACTGATCGCGGAAGCGGGCCATAGGTCTCCACCAGCGTTTGGGTCGCAACCTTAGCGATTATACCCGAACTCTCAGACAAGGTTCAACGCAGGGGCCGTTGTAGTTGCGCCGTATATTTTCGGCACTTCGCGCCGGGGGCTTCAGCCTCTCGGTGAACGCCCTGGCAGGACTGCTATAGCAGTCCTATCCAGGTCGTAAAGAGGAGTCAAGGCTTTAGCCGGCTGAAGCCTTGACTCCTCTTAGCAACCAGTTTAGGTTTGCTATATAATCGCTACAGGGTTTTCATGGC
>CAIRDL010000583.1 GCA_903877345.1 uncultured Oscillochloris sp.
AGCGCCGAAAGCGACTTGGCATGCGGCTGGTCAACTCGGGCAACAACTGGCCCTTGCCGCCAACCCACTTGAGGAAAGGACGAGCTGGCACCAGTCGCTCCGGGAATGGGGTCGGGTTGGGCCGGGGGCCACCGCCCTGCTGGGGACACTGAAGCCGGATTATAGCATAGCCCTTAGGCGAGTGGCGCGTTGGGCGGGGAGCGTCAGCGTTTAGACAAGGTTCGCAGTGTTCCGAGCCGTTCGCCCGCCGCATGCAGGGTTGCGAGCTGCTTGGCGAAACAGAAGCGGGCCAAGAGTGGCGCGGTAGCCGGGTCGGCATAAAAGGCCGACGGGGGAATGGCGGCCACGCCCACCTCACTGGTGAGCCAGCGGCAGAATGCGGCATCATTGGTGAAGCCCGTCCCGGCGAGGTCGGCCATCACGAAATAACTCCCCTCAGTGGGCAGAGTGGGCAGACCGGCATTGGCAAGGATCTGACACAGCAGGGCGTAGCGTTCGGCATATTCGGCCCGGAGCAGCGGGTAGTAGGCGTTAGTCAGGGCACCCTCAAGGGCGGCGGCAGCAGCACCTTGGAGCGGCGTTGCTGTGGCGAAGGTGATCCACTGATGGGCCGCCCGCAAAGCATCGTTGAGGTGCGCAGGCCCGACGGCGTAGCCGATCTTCCAGCCAGTGACGCTAAAGGTTTTGCCGATGCTATTGAGCGTCAGGGTGCGTTCCCACATGCCCGGCAGGGTTGCGATAGGCACATGCGTCGCCGCGCCAAAAACAAGTTGGTCGTAGACCTCATCAGCCACCACCGTCACATTATGGGCGTGACAAAGGGCGGCGATCTGGTCGAGTTCGGCGCGGGTGAAGACCTTGCCCGTAGGGTTGTGGGGCGTGTTGAGCAGCAGCAGCCGTGTGCGTGGGGTGAAGGCGGCGGCGAGTTCGGCAGGATCGAACCACCAAGCCGTGCGCTGCACACCGTCGGTTGGAGGCGTGCCTTCCGGGCTTGCGGCAGTCGGCGGGTAGAGCCGCACGAGACGCGGCACACCGCCCGCCAGCGTGACATCAGGCACGTAAGCGTCGTAGAAAGGCTCAAAGATGATCGCCTCGTCGCCAGGGTCGAGCAGCGCTTGAACAGCCCCGAAGAGCGCCTCAGTTGCCCCACTGGTAATCGTGACCTCGCGGGCGGCGTCCACTTCGCGCCAGCCGTGGGCGTGCCATGTGGCGGCGACGGCCTCGCGCAAACGGGGCAACCCTTGATAGGGCGCGTACTGGTTCATATCGGCGGCGATAGCAGCGGTCGCAGCAGCCTTCACCCATGCGGGGCCAGCGAAATCGGGGAAGCCTTGGCCCAGATTGACGGCCCCACACTGAAGAGCGAGGGCGCTTATCTCGGCGAAAATCGAGGTGCCAAAACGACTGACCCGTTCGGCCACGCGGGAGGTGGGCATGCTCGGCTCCTGTGGGTGGGCGCACTGATTCGCGGCCCATAGTACCATAGCCACGCCGGTAACTTGCCACTAAGGCGATTTTCGCTTGGAGGAAACTTTTCAGCTATACTAAGCACGGTAGCAAGATTAGGCCCGCCGCGCTGCCAGTTGGTAAATTTTGGTTAACGCTGCGTTCCATGCTATACAAGTCGGGGCAAGAATCCCGGTCAGAACGCCAGGAGCGTCCAAGATGAGCATTGAGGAGAGCCTGCCGACGGGTTGCGTCGCCCCGCCAGCACCCAACGGCAACGCGCTGATGGCC
>CAIRDL010000584.1 GCA_903877345.1 uncultured Oscillochloris sp.
CACCCCAAGCTTCGGTTTAGCCGCGCAACAGTTGCAGGATCAACTCTTCCGGCGTGCGGGCCTCGGCGCTTGGGGGTGTCGGGGCTTGCGGGTGCGCTTGGGCTTGGGGCACGGCGCTTGGCCGTGGGGGTAGCTGCGTTTGCGCAAGGACACGCCCGAAGACCCCGTTTCCGCCAAAGGGATTGGCGGCGGTGGGCGCAACAGTCGGCTGACTACCAAGCTCGATGAGTCCATCAGCGACCATTTGGACGATGACCTCAGCGGTTTCAATCGCAGTCCAACCCAAGTCGGTGGTGATCTGTTGCAGGCTGGCCCGACCATCAATCGCCGCTAAGACTTGGTGGTGAGCAATGCCCACGCGGGGGATGGCTGCTTCGCGAGTGACTTTCAGCCTCGGGATCAGATCAAGGTGGGGGATGTAGGGGCGAAGTTGGCGCCAACGGGCCGCCATCCGCTCGGCGTTCTGGAGGTGCTGACCCAAGGCGTCGGAGAGCGACTCTTCCTCAACCGTCAGATCGCTGACGAAGGCGAAGGTCGCGTTGCTCAGTTCAAACAGTTCGGCCAGCGCCTCTTCGCCCCGCGACGCCCCGCGATCAACATGGTAAAGCACGCTATCACGAAAATAGAGATGCCCCGGTGGGCCTTGGTCAAAGAGGTTCAACACTCCGGTAACGGAGCTATAGACCACCATATCAATGAGTTCGCGGAGGGGAAATGTTCGGATTGAACCTTCGAGTTTCACGGGCGTCCTCCTCAGGGGTGATGTTGTGGCCGGTAATGCGGTCTCCTACTGCGTGTAGATAAGCTTAACATGCTTTGTTGACGCAGTGCAAGTAGGACAAGGTTTCAGCGGCCAGGGTTCAGGTTTCAGGTCGAGCGCATCAGGAAGCCATGCACCAGCCAAGACTGTAACGTAGCCCGGAACCTTGGCTAAGACCATTGCTCACAAGGTAAGGATTTCGTCGTGTTGTCAAGTGCCAGATTGCGCTCTGAGCCACTTCGGCTAGACGAGAGGCATGAGCGAGAAACCCAAAGCCAAGAAGAGCAGTGTGCGGCATACCCGCGCCATCCAACGCGATCACACCAAGCGGCAGAACACCGCAGCACCGGACGAGATGACGACGGAACGCCTGATGGAGATCGTGCATCCGGCGACCCTGAACCAGGTCGCCCACTTCCATTGATGCCGAGGGGCTGGGAATCATCAAGCGCCAGCGCAAAAACCGAGGGGCGGCAACCGCGTTGTTCTCCTTGACAATCCACGGCAAACCTTACCTTGTGAGCTATGGCCTTAGACACGGTTCAAAAGGGGTAGCGACGCAACCTATTGCGTCGCTACCCCTTCCCTTGCGACCGCCGCTGACGGGTCACCGCAAACGGGAACCGCGCAGCCACCGCAGCCCGCCAGCCACCGCCGCACCGCCTATCGTCAGCACAAGGCCCGCCAACACCCAAGCTTGCCAGCCCGCCAACTCGGCACGGGGCAGATACCAGGCCCAATGGTCGGCGAAGTGTTGGTTGGGCGGGTCGTAGTACCAAGCCCAACGGGGCCGTGCGCGCACCGGCAACGGAGCCACCGCCGTATCCACCACCGCCACCGGCACTCCAGCAATAGTTACGCCCTCTAGACCACCGATCTGTGGCCCCAGCGCGTCGTCGCGGGGGCTGAACCCGACCGCCAACGGGTTCCAGGTGCGCGCCGCAAGCGTAAGGCTGACCGTGCCTGGAGCCAAGAAAAGCCGATACGTCCGCAGTTGCCCCGGCGGCGGCACCGCCAAGGGTTGGCCGTTCAGCAACAGGCGCAACGCACTTGCAGGAGCCGCCGGGGGCCGCCGGTCATCAAGGGTGAAGCTCAATCGCGCACCCGGCGTCGTACAGCGGAACGTGCCCGTCGCCCCGGTGCGCCGGGG
>CAIRDL010000585.1 GCA_903877345.1 uncultured Oscillochloris sp.
GACCAGTACCGGCCTCACGAAGCGAAGCCTGGGAAGTTACAGGCGATTGCCATTCTTGCCCTCGTAGACGGTATTCTGAGTATCTTGCTCGGGATTGGCTTGCTCTTTACCATCTGCTTTGCGCCCATTGGCATCTATTCCATCATTTCCGGTATTTTCGCCCTCATTTACGCCACTAAACTTCTTCCCGACGTGCCGACGGTGCGCCAGCCAAGCAAGACGGTGGCGATCTTGCAGATTGTCAACATTATCAGTGGGAATGTCGTCAGTATTGTCGCAGGCATTCTAAGCTTGGTCTTCTATAACGACGCCGACGTTATTGCCTACTTCAATGCGCTGAATGGGCAACAGTACGATGCGCCGGCCAACTATCAGTAAGCTGAGCATGGGCGGTGTACCGTGCGGCTACCTACGCTGTGGAACCAAATCGAGCCGCACGAGTTGCTCTATCCGTCGAATCTGCTGACTCTGTTGCGCCTGTTGCTCGTTGCCCCGACCCTGATCCAGCTTCGACGACCGGAACGCCGCCGCACGGCTTTGGTCTACTTGGCCCTAGCGATGCTCACCGACGCGCTTGATGGCCCCCTTGCCCGGGCACGCGGCGAAGTCTCGCCGCTCGGCGAACTCCTTGACCCTATCGCCGACAAGCTCCTGCTTGACGGCGCGGCGATCATCCTCGCACAGACCCGTGGCTTCCCTTGGTGGGCCACGGGTCTGATTCTGTTTCGCGACCTTGGCATTCTGGCGGCGGCGCTCGTCGTCATCAGTCGCCGCGACCAAATCACGCCTGCCGCGAGTACAGGCAAGCTAACGACCGCCTTGCTGACGCTGGCCGCGCTGCTCTATGTCGCCGATGGCCCCCGCACGGGTAAGCCCATCCTCTACCTAGCGATGGTGCCCTTCGGCCTCTCGTTTGTCCAGTACGGGTGGCACTTCATCCGCGTGATGCGTCGTAAACCGCGACCTTAGTGCGTCTCCTCCGGTTCACCCCCACTGTGCCGAATCTCGGTCGGCGCTTCGATCCAGCCACGCCGCAGCGCGAACAGCACCGCCTGGGTGCGGTCGTTCAGCGAGAGCTTGCGGAGGATGGACGAAATGTGGTTCTTCACCGTCTGGGTGCTGATACCCAACGAGTCGGCGATCTCTCTGTTACCCCCGCCAGAGGCAATGCGTTCCAGCACCTCAATCTCGCGGTCACTGAGCGGGGTAAAGATTGGGAAATCCACCGCCTCGGGGGCTGTGGGCGTGGTTTGAGGCAGGCTGCGAAACTGGGTCAGCACCCGACTTGCCACGCGGGGTTCTTCGAGCAGCACATCGTTGATGACATACTCGCCCCGGGCGACCCGGCGCAAGATTTCGACGAGGGCTTGCGGCTTCACATCTTTTGAGCGGTAGGCGGCCGCACCTGCGCGCAGCGCGTTGAAAGCCTGCTCATCGCTCTCGTGCATGCTCAGCATCACCACGCCCAAGCCGGGATACTGCCGCCGCACTTGGCGGGTCACATCAAGCCCATTCATCCCCGGCAGATTCAGATCGACCAGCAAGACATTCGGCTCGTGGGCCGAAGGGGAGGTTGCCAGCCACTCTAGGGCCGCCTCGCCGCTCGCCGCTTCGCCAACAATGCTGATGTCGTCTTCACCCGACAAAGCCCACCGTACCCCTTGGCGAAACAGCGGGTGATCGTCAACGATCAGCAGCCTTAAGGAAGCGTGGAGGGCCATGACTGCGGCTCCTTTTCCTGATTCTGTAGCCATCGGGCGTAAGCAACAGTGGGTTCGACGAGGCCAAGCACACCTGCGGAAGACAGCAGGCGATGAGTCAGGGCGAGAGGCAGCCCCACCACGGCGGAGGGGCTACCGGACACGGCCTGCACCATCCGTCGCCCCAGCCCCTGGAAACCGTACGCTCCTGCCTTATCCAACGGCTCGCCGGTTGCCACATAAGCCGCGATGGCGGCATCGGTAAGGGCGTGAAAGGTCACGTCTGCGGCAGCAACTGCAAGCAGCGTCGCCCCAGGGTTGGTTGCGCTGCTCGACGGCACCACCACACACAGCCCCGTGTAGACGGTGTGGGTGCGCCCGGCTAAGCGGCGGAGCATCGCGTGGGCGTGGGCCGCGTCGGTGGGTTTGTTCAGCACTGCACCTGCTATCACCACAATGGTATCGGCACCAAGGATTACCGCATCGGGCACTAGGGCGGCGACAGTTGAGGCTTTGCGCCATGCCAACAGCGTCGGGTGAGCGTCGGGCGAGACGGCTACGGCGGGCAGAGCGGTAGCGATGGCTGGCGGGGTGGGCAGCGCCACCGTTTCAGCGTCGGTGGTGATCACCGTGAAGGTTGCACCAAGCGCGGTCAACAGCGTAAAGCGGCGTGGTGAAGCGGAGGCGAGTACGAGGCGTGGCCTGTCCATCGGGCCGATCATAACATGCGCCTTCCCAAACCGCAAGGCAAGGCCGGGGCTATGCATGAGTAGGTGCGCGCCAAAGTTTGTGGCTCCTTTCCTATCGCATGTAAAGGTGAATCAAGAGACGGGCTTGCCCGCCTCTTCGTTTGCCCCAAGCAAAACGGGCCGCAGAAAATGGCCCGTGTGCGACCCCGTTACCGCAACGATGGCCTCCGGGGTGCCTTGCGCGACCACTACGCCGCCCCCGTCGCCACCCTCCGGGCCGAGATCGATCACCCAGTCGGCGGTCTTTATCACGTCGAGGTTGTGCTCGATGACGATCACGGTGTTGCCCGCGTCAACTAAGCGGTGCAACACCCGTAATAGGTGTTGCACATCAGCGAAGTGCAGCCCCGTGGTCGGTTCATCGAGAATGTAGATCGTGCGCCCCGTCGCTACCCGCGCTAACTCTTTCGCCAATTTTACGCGCTGCGCTTCACCCCCCGATAATGTCGTCGCCGGCTGACCAAGCTTAATGTAGTCCAGCCCCACATCGTGCAGCGTTTGGAGGATACGGCGGATGCGCGGCACTTTGTCGAAAAACTCCAGCGCGGTCTGTACGTCCATGTCGAGCGTATCGGCGATGGATTTCCCCTTGTACTTGACTTGCAGCGTCTCGCGGTTGTAGCGGCGACCCTTGCATTCGTCGCAGCGCACCCAAACATCAGCCAGGAACTGCATGTCAATTTTGATCTCCCCATTGCCCTCGCAGGTCTCGCAGCGCCCACCTTTTACATTGAAACTAAAACGGCCTGCCGCATAGCCACGCAGTTTCGCTTCCGCCGTGGCCGCAAACAGTTCGCGCAATAGGTCGAAGAGTTTGACATAGGTTGCGGGGTTTGAACGCGGCGTGCGCCCAATCGGCTGCTGATCAATGTCAATCACTTTATCCAGGTGGGCAAGACCCGTCAGATGAGCGTAAGGGCCAGGCTTGAGTTGGGCTTTGTTCAGGTGATTCGCCAGCGCTGGGTAGAGCGTTTCGGTGATCAGCGACGATTTGCCTGAACCACTCACGCCAGTGATCGCAACGAAGGTGCCGAGCGGAAAGCGCACGCTCACGTTCTGAAGATTGTTGAGCGTCGCGCCCTCAAGGCTCAGCCACGCCTCGGTACCGGCGGTGACACCCGCAACAGCGCGCAGACGCGGGCGACCTCGTTGCGCTGGCACGGCGGCGGCGCGTTGGTCGAGCCGTTCGGCGATGGTCGCGGCCAAAATGGGCTTGCGCCGCTGTTGGGGAATCGGAATGGTGAGCCGTCCGCTGAGGTATTGGCCGGTGAGCGAGGTGGCGTGCGCGGCGATTACGGCGGGCGGGCCACTGACCACCACCTCGCCGCCTTTCACCCCAGCTCCAGGGCCAAAATCCACAATCCAGTCGGCGGCCTGCATCGTCTCTAGGTCGTGTTCGACCACAATCAGGGTGTTGCCGAGATCGCGCAGGCGCAACAGACTATTGAGCAGTTTCAGGTTGTCGCGCTGATGCAAGCCGATGCTGGGTTCGTCGAGAATGTACATCACGCCCACTAGCCCCGAGCCGATCTGCGAGGCGAGGCGGATGCGCTGCGCTTCGCCGCCTGAAAGCGACGGCGCGGGCCGTTCCAGCGTCAGGTAATGCAGGCCGACGTTCAGCAGGAAACCCAGGCGCTCACGAATTTCTTTGAGTACATCGCTAACGATTTGGCGCTGCGTCGCGGTAAGCGCCGCTTGCTTGTCGTCAGCGGCGGGCTGATCCTGCTCTGGCGCTGCGCTTGCCAGCAACGGTTGCTCGTGTGCCGCCAAACGGTGGATCCAGGCGTGCGCCGCCGTGATGTTTTGGCCGCAAACCTCGCGAATGTTCATCCCGGCGACACGCACCGCCAGACTTTCGGGGCGTAACCGTGCCCCGACGCAGGTGGGACACGGCTGTTCACTCATATATTCAATGTAGAATTCGCGCTGCGAGTCGCTCGCGGTCTGGAGAAAGCGGCGGCGAATTTCAGCGGCCACGCCCTCCCACGGACGCACAAACTCGCCCCGGCTGCCGCTATCGCTGGCCCAAGTGAAACGTATTTTCTCC
Organism: uncultured Oscillochloris sp.; assembly: GCA_903877345.1. Lineage (GTDB taxonomy): Bacteria > Chloroflexota > Chloroflexia > Chloroflexales > Chloroflexaceae > CAIWXH01. The sequence continues at coordinate 4,497 of CAIRDL010000585.1, forward strand.
TTACCACTCCCAAAAATAATCGCCTGACGCTGGCGCTCGCTCAGTGCATCCCACGGCGTATCCAGGTTGAAACCGTAGTGTACCGCGATGGAGGCGAGCGCTTTGTAGCCCCACGAATCGGTCTTCTTCCGCAGCTCGCCCCAATACACGACCGCACCCTCGTGGAGCGTCAGCGCTCCGTTAGGCACAAGCAGCGTCGGGTCAACTTCGAGGCGCGTACCGAGGCCGGTACACGCGGGGCATGCGCCTTGCGGGTTATTAAACGAGAACATCTGCGGGGTCAATTCAGGGAAGGAAAGGCCACAATTGGGACAAGTGTTGCGCTCACTCATCAACCAATCTTCGGGGGCAACCGCTTGTGCGCTATCGGCTTCCGGCTGCAAACTGATGATGATACTGCCCTCACCGACGCGCAACGCCAACTCGATGCTGTCAGTCAGGCGCGTGACGAAAGCGTCGTAGTCGCTACCGGCCCCGGCTGCCGCCACGCCGACATCTGGGCTGGCGGCTGTGTTGGGCGGCGGATCTATGGTTGGAGCAGGCTGCACCAGGCGGTCAACCACCACCTCAATGGTGTGTTTGACCTTCTTATTCAGCGTGATCGTCTCGTCAAGGGTGTGGATCGTCCCATCCACCCGCACGCGCACGAAGCCCTCGGCCTTGGCTTCGGCGAACATATCCTTGTACTCGCCTTTGCGCTGACTGACGAGCGGGGCGAGCACCATAAAGCGGGTGCGGGCAGGCAACGCGAGCACGCGCTGCACCATCTGCTCGGCGGTCTGGGCGGCAACGGGACGCCCGCACTGGGGGCAGAACTGCGTCCCAACGCGGGCGAAGAGCAGCCGCAGATAATCGTACACCTCCGTCACCGTGCCGACAGTCGAGCGGGGGTTCTTACTGGCACTCTTCTGCTCAATTGCAATTGCGGGCGAAAGACCCTCGATCAAATCAACCTTCGGCTTCTCCAACTGACCGAGGAACTGACGGGCATAGGCCGAAAGGCTCTCGACATAGCGGCGTTGGCCCTCGGCGTAGAGCGTATCGAAGGCCAGGGAACTCTTGCCGGAGCCGCTCACGCCGGTGAGGACGACCAACTGATCGCGGGGCAACTCAACATCAATCCCCTTGAGATTATGCTCACGGGCACCCTTGATCGTAATCTTATCTTTCGCCATAACCTTCTTCCCAACCCAAGCTCAGGAGACAACGGCAGCGCCGCCTTCAAAAGAAGGACGGCGCAGCTTAGAAACAGCCGTGCTAGGATTATACCACGGCGAGAGCAGTAGGAAGAATGGCGGGTTCGCCTTATTCGGGGGTTGGGACGCTACACGCCGGAGTTGCAAAGCACTGTTCAGCGCGGAGCAGCGCCCCGAGGATCAGCACCTCGCCTGTGTTGACGAGACTGCCACGGAGCCCGGCGTCCGGTACAGCCTGCACCAAGATGGTGTAGAGCGCCGCCAAAGCGATCCAGGGCCAGCGTGCGCTTAGCCCGATGGCACCGCCGTACACGAGGCTTGCCACCAGCAGCATAATGGCTCCCGGCGGCGGGCCGACCGGGTGGGCATGGGTGTAGAGCAATACATCGCTGCGGTACTGCGGCGCGAGGTTCAGCCCCACCAACTCGCCGAAGACCCCGGCGGCGAGCACCGCACCAGTGAGCAGCACGGCGCTAGGCAGCGCTGCCGGGTGGCTCGCCCAACGCACGCCCGCCCCACGTGCGAGTAGCGCCAGGGCCACCACTAGGGCCGGTAGTGTCAGCACATGCAGGAGGAAACGCAGCCAATTTAGGGCAATGAGCAGCGCCCCCTCGCCGATGAAACGCCCCAGTGCGATCACGAGGCTGTCGTAGGGCAGGGCGAAAACCGTCGGCAGGATGAGCATAGCCGCCAGGGTTCGTGCGGTGACGAGGCGGCGCAGGCTAAGGACACCTAACGTGAGTGCGCCAGTTGCACAGAGAAGATAGAGCACCGTCAGCATCGTGGCCGTCTCCAACGTAGCCAAGGTTCCAATCCCCCACCCCCGTATCCTTCTTCGTCCGTTGAGCGGTGCATAGTATACCAACGTGCTACTACAAGGACAAGGAGCTGACCAATGCGCTGCCGCCACTTCACCCTCCGTCTCACGACCCCGTACACCCAAGCCGACGAGGTTCGACTCAACGAGTTTCTCGAAGGCGTCCATGTCCATTCTGTCCAGACCACTGCCAGCACGCCCGATACTTGGTCCGTTCTCGTCTTCTACGAGGAGTCCGCGCTTCGTGCAAGCCAGCCGAGCCACCGTTTGGTCGCAGCGGCCCCAGAACAAGCTATGCCGCCTGATGAGTTGTCCCTGACGCCAGAGCAACAGCATGTCTACGCGCAACTGCGGGTTTGGCGGAGTGAGCGCGCTGCGGTGGAGGGAAAGCCCGCGTATGTGATTGCCCATAATGCGGTGTTGATGCACATTGCCCGGCACCACATGTCCATCCACGCCGCTGAGGATTTGGCGGCGATTAAAAACTTTGGCCCGGCCCGTGCCGCAAGGTACGGGCCGGAACTGCTCCAATTCCTCACTCACCTCACGACCGAAGCCGAACCACCGCTTTTCGCAGATCTTCCGGCGTAGCCCCACCCGCACAACGTTTAGCCGTTGTCCGTCAAGCCCAGGCGTTGTAACGCCCTGGGATAGAGGCGTTTCAGTTTCAGCCCGCGCAAGGCGTTCAGATGCGCTTGACCTGATCCCTGATCCCTGAAACCTTTGTCTAAGGCATGTTTCAGAAGCGGCGGATTCAGCTTGACCGTTCGTAGTAGGGGCTTTAGCCCCGTGCTTGGCTTTCTAACGCGGCTGAAGCCGCTACTACGAACCGTACAGACGGTCAAGCTCGTTTGAAACATGCCTAAAGCCTTGACTCCTCTGCACGTTTCCAAGAAGACTGCTCCAGAAATGGGAAAAGTCCGGGCTGAAGTCCGGGCCTTCTGGTTGTCGTCCCCGCCCAACACCAGTGAACCAAACCGGCGAAGAGTGTAGTACACTAGAGCACAGCGCCATAGGCTGCGTAACAAGATCGTCACACCTGATCGGCGATCCTGTAAGCTAATTGTTTCCTGAAGTTGTTAGAGTCACATTGGCGCAGAACACTTTCGCAAAGGGAGGATCAGACGATGCAGGCGTCCCACGAGGAGCAGCTTGACCCGAAAGCCGCACGGATGCTCGCTATATTTGCCGAGCAACGCTTTCAGCGCTCACGTTCAAACCAGCGCATGCGGATACGGATGTTAACGTGGATTATCCGCACTAAAATCATCCACAGTCTCAAACGTGGCCTTGATGTGTCGGTGGCGAGTGCGATGATTGTTGTCAGTTCACCCTTGATGGTGGGGACCGTCATTGCGATTAAGCTTGACTCACCCGGCCCGGTGCTCTTCCACCAAGTGCGCGTCGGCAAAGACGGTGAACATTTCGCCTGCTACAAGTTCCGCTCGATGTACATTGATGCGGAACGGCGCAAGGCGGAACTGATGGCGAAGAACGAGGCCGATGGCCCGGTCTTCAAAATGAAAGATGACCCGCGCATTACCCGCGTTGGGCGAATCATCCGCAAGTTGAGCATTGACGAACTGCCTCAGCTTTTCAATGTTTTGAAGGGCGAAATGAGCTTGGTTGGCCCCCGTCCAGCCATTCCTAGCGAAGTGGATCGCTACACCTACGAGCAGATCGGGCGTCTGCACGCGACCCCCGGCATTACCGGGCTGCAACAGGTCAGCGGGCGCAGCAATCTCGATTTTAAGCGCTGGGTCGAGCTTGATCTGAAGTATATTGCTGAGCAGAGCCTTTGGAAGGATCTGGAGATCCTGATCAAGACCATCCCGGCGGTGCTCTTTACCCGTGGCGCGTACTGACCACCACGCGGCTGGAGGTGGCGAAAGGAGCTGGGAGGGCTGATGCGTAAGTTACTCGTGATCCTGGGAGTGCCGGTTGACAACCTCTCGATGGATGAGGCAATGGCGCGTTGTGATGCGTTTATTGCTACGGGCCGGGCGAGTGGGCGCACCGCTCAGATCGCGACGGTCAACGCTGATTTTGTCGTCAACTCGTTGCACGACCCGGAACTGCGGCGGATACTGCAAGAGGCCGACATGTCCACCGCCGATGGCATGCCGCTCGTCTGGGCCTCGCGGCTCTTGGGTGGGCCGCTACCCGGGCGAGTCACTGGGGCCGATATGGTGCCAGCCCTCGCGAAACGGGCCGCTGCGAAAGGCTATTCCATCTTCTTCCTCGGTGCGCGCCCCGGCATTGCTGTCCAAGCCGCTGCGATCCTCCAACAACGCAATCCGGGGCTGAAGATAGCGGGCATTTATTCGCCACCGCCCGCGTCTGTGCTCGAGATGGATCGCACGGCGGTGGAACTGGTCCAAGCGGCGCGGCCCGACATTTTGCTCGTGGCCTTCGGCAATCCCAAGCAAGAGAAGTGGATTCGCATGTACGCGCCCGAGTTGCACGTCCCGATTGCGATTGGCATCGGTGGCACCCTCGACATGATCGTCGGGGTAACAAAGCGCGCCCCCGTCTGGATGCAGAAGGTCGGCCTCGAGTGGGCCTACCGCATGGCCCAAGAGCCGCGCCGCCTCGTCAAGCGTTACTTGCACGACTTTGGCTACTTCGGCTATTTCCTCTTCCAACAATGGTGGGCGATGCGGCAGGGCACGGCGGTCAGCATGGTGCCCGTTGCGCCGGAACCCACCGCACCGGCACCGCCCATTGCCCCAGAAATTTCCACCGCAGCCGAGGCAACGCCCACCTCGACGATGACGGTGTTGCGCCCGCAAGGCCGGATTGATGCGGCGAACACGAGCCGTTTTGTCGAGACGGCCCAGCGCGCTTTGGCGACGAGCCCCCACTTGACGGTGAGCCTCAAAGCAGTTACGTTCCTCGATAGTACCGCTTTGGGTGCCCTGGTAGGGTTGGCGAACGAGGCTCGTGCAGCCGACGGTGCGCTTTATTTGGTTGAGGTGCCAAAGGTGCTCAACGACCTGTTGGCCCTGGTGCGGCTCCAGCATTTTTTTGAAATTCATACTGACGCTGAGGGTGCCGAACGCCAACGTACCACGCAACCCGCCGCGCCAACCCCCGTGCCTGCACCAAGCGGTTGGGCCGTGGTCAAGGCTCCCCGCATCTTTGACGCCGTGACCGCCCCGGCGCTGCTCGAACGCTGTAACGAGCGGGTGACCGAGTTGCCCCGCTTGGTGATTGATCTCAGCGACACAACGTTCCTCGCCAGTGCCGGGATGGCGGCACTGATTAAACTTGACCGCCTGACCCAAGATCATGGCGGAGCACTGCGGGTCGCTGGCTGCGCGCCCGAAGTTTTACGCACGCTCAAACTGGTGAAGCTTGATAGCATCCTGGCAATGTTTACGACCCTTGAGGCGGCCATGCTGTCCCAGACTGAACCCAAACCTGCGGTGCCTCCGCCAGTGGTGCGGTCGTCTCAAGCCCAAGCCCCGAACTAGATCCGTTGTGGTCGCACTACGCTCAAAGCCGTCCTCCGACAAAGTAACTAGGCTATGCAAGTCATTATCCTCGCGACCGACGAGCAGCACCGCCTGCCGCCGCTGACTGACCTCTATCCGACGCCGATGCTGCCTGTTGTGGATCGCCCCGTGCTGGCAACGGCGGTCGAGTTGGTGGCACGCGCTGGCTATAAGCAGGTGCTGATGAGCCTCTATGAACATGGAGGCCAGATCGCCGCTTACTTTGGCAGTGGTCGCCGTTGGGGTATCGAAATCAAGTATCTGACCCAACGCCAAGGGTTGGGGTCGGCGGGGGCGCTGCGCTGGGCGGGCGGGCTGCTCACCGAGACGTTCTTAGTGCTGCCCGGCAACAGTCTCTGCGATCTCGACCTCGCGGCTGCGCTCAGCTTCCATCAGGCCCACGGTGGCGTGGCTACCGCCATCCTCGCTGGGCCGCGCCTCGGCACGAACGCCCCCGGCGTGCAGGTTGACCCCGATGGTCGCGTGCTCTGCCTTGCCCCAGAGGCCGCAGGATCGCTCCAGTTCACCGGGGCTTGTATTTTTGCGCCGACCGTGCTGCGCGCTATTCCCCAAGACCAACCCTTCGACACCGCGACTGACTTGCTGCCGCACCTGCTTGCTGCGGGCGAGGCTGTCTACGGCTACCCGATGACTGGCTACTGGAATCCCTTCGATAGTCTCGGCGCGTACCAAGAAGCCCAAGAGGTCTACCTCTACAGTGCTTACGCCCAACAAGCACCCCAACAGGCGACCGGCGGCCCAAGCGCCCGGGTGCGTTTCCCGGCGCTTGAAGCGCGCCCGATTGCCCCCGGTGTTTGGGTCGGGCGCGATCACTCCATTCACCCGACGGTGAAGTTAGCGGCACCAGTCTATATCGGCCCCAATAGCTGGATTGGGCGCGAGGTGGAGTTGGGCGCGGGGACGGTGTTGGGCAGCAATGTCGTGATTGACGACGAGGCGACAGTCAGCGATAGTTCGATCTTGAGCTACACCTATGTGGGGCAGCTCGTCCATGTTGAACGCAAGGTTGTCACCTGCGATGCGATTTGTGACCCAGACACCGGGGCGATGACCCAGGTGGTTGACCCTTTCCTGATCTCGCGGGTTGGTGCCGCCGCTGAGGGCCGCAGCCCACTCCGGCGGGGTGTGAGCACGCTGGCGGCGGTGAGCCTGCTTGGCTTGCTGAGTCCGCTCTTCCTCCTCGTGGGGTTGGTGACGTTGTTGGCCCAACGCGGGCAACTCCTGATTCGGTCGCCCCGTGTGGGCCAGCGCGTCGGCGGGCCAACGGCAAGTCCGCGTACCTTTCAGTTGCTCAACTTTCGCACCCGGCGCAGCAACGGGTCGTGTGGCTTGGGCGGGCGGCTGATCGAGCAATGGGAACTGCACCGCCACCCTGAACTCTTCAATGTGCTAAATGGCGACATGGGTCTGGTGGGCGTGAAGCCC
>CAIRDL010000586.1 GCA_903877345.1 uncultured Oscillochloris sp.
AGCCAACGCTTTTGCAAGAAACCTTAATTTACGGACGACTAAGCAACTCCTGCTCCAACAGTTCGCGGGTCACCTGAGGGTTCGCTTGGCCCTTCGTCGCTTTCATCACCATGCCGACAAGGAACTGCACGGCGCTGACCTTCCCGCCCCGATACTCGGCTATCGCCTTCGCGGCCTTCGCGTCAGCAAGGACTTGCTGCACCACCGTCAGCATCGCGTCGCTGTCACTAATTTGGGCCAAGCCACGTTCTGCCACAAGGCGTGCCGGGGCGGTTCCCGTGTCGAAACTTAGCTCGAAGACCTGCTTGGCGACGGTGCGCGTCACGGTGCCTTGCGCCACGAGATCAAGCACGGCGGCGAGATGGGCCACCGGCATGCGCTCCGTAAGACGCGCCGCCGCTTCGCCCCGCTCTTTAAGCAGACGGAAGCCCTCGTTCAAAATCCAGTTCGCCACCTCTTTCGGACTGCCACTCGCCGCCACTGCTGCCTCGTAGTAATCAGCCACGGGGCGTTCAAGCGTGAGCAAATCGGCGTCCTGGAAACTCAGGCCGTAGGCCGTCTCGAAACGGTCGCGGCGTGCGTCGGGCAGTTCAGGCAATGCGGCGCGGTGGGCCTCGATCCAAGCCGCATCAAAGACCAAGGGCGGGATGTCGGGTTCGGGGAAGTAGCGGTAGTCGTGGGCGTGCTCCTTCGAGCGTTGGCCGACCGTCTCGCTGCGCGCTTCATCCCAACCTCGCGTCTCTTGAAAAATGGTACCGCCCGCGTCGAGTACGCGAATCTGGCGCTGAATCTCGTAGGCCAACGCCCGCTCGACGAAGCGAAACGAGTTAATGTTCTTAATCTCGACCTTCGCGCCGTAGTGGGCCTGACCAACGGGGCGCACGCTCACATTGGCATCGCAGCGCAGCGCCCCCTCCTCAAGATTGCCGCTATTCACCCCAATCCAGACCAAGACTTGCCGCATCTTTTCAAAATAGAGCCGCGCCTCCTCGGGTGAGGCGATCTCTGGGCGACTGACAATCTCCATCAGCGGCATTCCGGCGCGGTTGTAGTCAATCAGCGACGAATCATCGGCAGCGTGGACGAGGCGGCCAGTATCTTCTTCAATGTGCAGGCGCTCGATGCCAATCCGCCGCAGTTCGCCCGCCGGGGTGCGGATGGTGAGCCAACCGTCGCTGCAGAGCGGCTCGTCATACTGCGAAATCTGGAAGCCTTTGACCAGATCCGGGTAAAGGTAGGACTTGCGGCTGAAAACCGAGCGCTGGTTGACCGTACAGTTGAGGGCGAGACCCGTCAGCGCCGCCAACTCGACCGCACGCTGGTTGACGACAGGCAGTGCGCCCGGCAGGCCCAGGCTCACCACGGACACAAAGGTATTGGGTTCAGCCCCGGCATAATTGGCTGGACAGCCATCAAACATCTTCGACGCCGTCTTCAGATGGGCGTGGATCTCTAGGCCAATCGTGGTGCGATAGTCCGGCATAAGGAAGATTCTCGGTGGGCGACGGTTGCGCGGTGCCATTGTAGCACAGAGCTTCCATTGGCGGGTACACCGCTGCCCTAATCTTAGGGCTACGTCAAAGTCACGTGCCGGGAGGCTAAAGCCTCCGGCTACGGGTACGAAGCTCGCCTTCGCGGGCTAATCGAGCCTGCTCTAGCAGGCTTCGTAAACGTAGCCGAGGGCTTCAGCCCCACGGCG
>CAIRDL010000587.1 GCA_903877345.1 uncultured Oscillochloris sp.
ATGCCAAAATAGACCGTCTTCCCAACATGGCTGCCGATCTGTTCAAGCTTGGTTGGTGGCACCGGCAAAACAAACGTGGGGCCGATGATGACCGCCAATCCGTCGTTGACACGCTCCAGGTGCGCCTCAAAGTAGTTCATCGCGGGGCTGCCGATGAAGCCGGCGACGAACATGTTGGCCGGATGGTCGTAAAGGTTCTGCGGCGTGTCAAGTTGCTGAAGAATGCCGTCGCGTAAGACGGCAATGCGCGTGCCCATCGTCAGCGCCTCGGTCTGATCATGCGTGACATAGATGAAGGTCGTTTTGAGGCGCTGGTGCAGCTTACTAATCTCGGCGCGGGTTTGTACCCGCAGCTTGGCATCGAGATTCGAGAGCGGTTCATCCATCAAAAAGACCGCCGGATCGCGCACGATGGCCCGTCCGAGGGCGACGCGCTGCCGTTGACCACCCGAAAGCGATTTCGGCTTACGCTCGAGCAGGTGGTCAATGGAGAGCATCTCCGCCGCCTCTTTCACGCGCTTGGTAATCTCTGGTTTCGCTACCTTGCGTAGTTTAAGGCCGAACGCCATGTTGTCGTACACACTCATGTGCGGATAGAGTGCATAGCTCTGGAAGACCATTGCAATATCACGGTCTTTCGAGGGTACCTCATTGATAATCCGGTGGCGCGTCCAGAGTTTTTGCCACCAAGAAGTACGGCTCGGCGTGTTGTTCAGCACCTCATTGACCACCCGGTCGCCGATCCAGATCCTGCCGTGGGTAATCGCCTCTAGGCCCGCTAGACAGCGCAGCGCGGTGGATTTGCCGCAACCCGACGGCCCAACGAGCACGAGAAACTCGCCATCGCTAATCTCCAGGTTAAAATCTTTCAGGGCCGTGATCTCGCCAAAGCGCTTCCCAACATGCTCGTACTTAATCCCTGCCATACCTTCCTTTCTCACTGAGCGAGTCCTCAGCCCTCAGCCCTACGGCGCTGGTGGCGTGATCGGCTGTCCGGCGCTCAACTGCACCAAGGCTGGCTCCAGCTCAGTGAAGGTAATCCCGCCTTCATAACGGGCCTGGATGCGACCCGCACCATCCACCAAAAATGTCCACGGCTCCGTGTGCAGATTCCACTCATCCATCGGCGGCACCCGGCGCATCGCCTTGAACGACTGGCCGAAGGGATACGGGTACACCTCGACGTGAATGAAGTTGACCTGCGCTTTGTACTGATTCTTCAGCTTCCTCAGCACAAGCATGTTTGGCCCGCAGGTTGCCGTTTGGCAATAGCCGGGCGTCGCGAAGGCAACGACAAAGGGCTTATGGGCCGCGATGGCTTCTGCGATAGTTAGTTGGTAAAAATCCGGGTCGGGATTAGCGTCTGAGGTGATTTTGCTCAGATCAGGCTCGTCGCGAACCGTGAGATTATGGCTAGGGATGGCGAGCATCCCCGCCGCAGGCACTTGCGGTTTTGCCAAAACCTCAAGCCGCGTCCGCGACACCATCGGCTGACCATTAGCCTGGGGTACGGTAATCTCGAGTTCCCATCCCCCAGGATCACTCAGGGTCGCATAGCCAACGTACAGACCGAAGGGCAAGCCCTCGCCCCGATAGACGGCTTGGCTTTCACTTTGGGGCTTGGTGGGCGTCGCGCCATCCAGATAGAAAAAGCGCAGGTCCAGCTTCAGCTTAGGGTCGTTAAGCGGTGTACCAGATCTAAGCACCCCGAGGGCAATGCGGTTCAGCCCAGGGGTCAACTCCGAGACTGCCAGCACCGCTATTGCGGGGCTCGGCGTGGCGGTGGGCGGCAGGGTTGCCTCTTTCCCGCATCCGGTCAGGGTGATCAGCAACAGTAGCAACGCAGTACCTGCGCGTAGCATAAGGGTCGGAGAAGCGGGCATGGGGTCGGCTCCCTTGCGGAAGGTGCGCGTATTTACAGAAATAGCCCGTAAAGCCCAAGAGCTTTAGCCTTGGGATATAAGGGCTTCATACGCTTTAGCGGCTTTAGCTCATGTGTCGCATAAAACGCTCGTATATGGTACAATCGTTTGCGCTGAGGTG
>CAIRDL010000588.1 GCA_903877345.1 uncultured Oscillochloris sp.
AAGAGGAGTCAAGGCTTCAGCCGGCTAAAGCCTTGACTCCTCTTTACGATTCAAGGAGGATTGCTACTACGCACCCTCGGCTCAATCTCCACTCAACTCGCGGTCAATGCGGGGCAGCACAATCCCCCGCTGGCCCTGGTACTTCCCCTTCTTATCCGCATACGAAACCTCGCAGGGCTCGTCACCCTCAAGGAAGATCACCTGACCGATGCCCTCGTTCGCATAGATGCGGGCGGGCAGCGGCGTCGTGTTGCTAATTTCAATGGTGACATAGCCCGTCCATTCGGGTTCAAGCGGCGTGACGTTGATAATAATTCCGCAGCGGGCGTAGGTACTTTTGCCGATAGTAATGGCCGAAACGGTGCGCGGAATGCGAAAGTGCTCCATTGACTGCGCGAGGGCGAACGAGTTGGGCGGAATGTCAATGTAGTCGGCTTCAATATCAACAAATGAGCGTGGATTGAAGTTTTTAGGGTCAACGAGGACATTGAATACGTTGGTGAACACTTTGAACTGATTGGTCACCCGCATGTCGTACCCGTAGGAGGTGAGGCCATACGAGATCACGCCTTCGCGGATTTGTCCATCTATAAAGGGTTCGATCATACCGTGTTCAAGGGCCATCCGCCTGATCCAGCGGTCGGACTTGATTGCCATAAGATGCTCCAGCCAAAGGTACTTTCACGAACGATTGTACTATATTGGCGGAAGCTTGTCAAGCCGCAGTGCTTGATCCTGCACAAACGCCTCGGGTCGCCCCAGCGTGAGCGCCAGTTCGGCCCGTTGGATTTCGCGGCCCACATAGAGGGCGTGTTGCACCTCGCCAATGTACGCCGCCAGGGTGAACCCAAGTTCACGGGCGGTGGTGCCGGTGAAGGTCTGGAGATGTTCGCCCCCAAGACTATAGTGGCGCACCACAATCTCCGGCGGGACAACGGTAATCACGAAGGAGCCACGGGTGTCGCGGACGTGGCGCTGACGAGCGGGCCGATAGTGGTGGGCGACAAGCTCCTCGGCATGTGCCCAGTCGTGCGCGTAAATGTGCGCCGAATGCGAGAGAATCGCGAGTTCGCCCGCCGGAACGGCAAGCGCACCAGCGATTTCACCTTGGAGCGTCCGCAAACCGTAGGCGTTGGTGGCCCAAGCACGGTACACATCGTGCGAACGAAAGTACGCCGTCAGATGGAGTTGCCCATCGCGCAGGCGGGCTTGCACCAGATTCAGGCAGGGCGGACTGGCACTGCCCGCGTCTTGGGCGGGGTTCCAGAGCGCCGCAACCGCCCGACGGCTCGCCCCGGTAGCTCGCAAATCGGCCACAATCGCAGCCACTTGGTCAACCGTGCCAGCAAAGGCGCGTAACCGCGTGCCGTAGGTGTAGCTGACGCCAGCGGCTGGTTCAGCCTGCAAAAACTGGGCGAGATAGCCAGTGTAGCTGCCGTCGGGCAAACGTTCGCCAAGACTGGCACGGGTGAAGGGCATCCACGGCGCATACGACCAACGGGCGGGGTCAGTTGGCTCTTTACTGACAATCGTGAGCACATCGAGCAGTTCGCGTTGGTCGGAACTGTGCTGCGTGGCGGTGTGCATGCCAAAACGCAGCACATTCCAGAGCATCTGGAGATAGGCACCGCGAACGGTGAGCGCACGGAGCAGCAGGCCAGTCGCGGTGATTGGCAGCGCTTTGGCGGTGGGTTCGTTGTAGGGAAAAAGCATGGGCGCTGTGGCCCACGGGGCGGCGGGGCGGTGCAACGCGGCGAGGAGCGGGCCAAGCGCCTCTGGGCGCACGGTGTCGCGATAATCGTGCAGCGTGACGTGTTGGCGCAGCAACGCAATGGCGGCGGGCGGGATGTCAGCGTGGAGGTGCGCGCCGTCGCCGACAATGCACCCCGCCGCGTCGAGTCCGTCGCGGAAGAGGGCGACGAGCGCGGCTCCGCTCCCCGTAAGATCACGCCCGCAGAGCACGAGCGCGGTGATGGTGGGTTGGGCGAGGAGATTACGCACCAGAAAGCTAAGCCCATCGCGAGAGTAGAGGTTGCCCGCCACGGCGTAGCTCGCAGGATCAAGGGCGGGCAGCACCCGGTCTTGCGGCGTCCACAACAGGCACAGGCCAACGCCCGATGCGGGGCTGCCCAAGCTCAGGCTTTGGGCAAAATAGAGGGGCCAGGACATGGGCGACTCCTGGGGCAGCCAGCAAGGGCTAGGCATCGAGCGGCCTCTACTTTACCATACAGCCAAGCTTTCAGCGTGCAGCTTTTAGCGTGCAGCTTTGCCGCAGTAGAATGCGGTGCGTCCACTAGCCACCCGGCGCACTTGTGGCGCTCCCATGCGGGCGAGACGTCCGCGCTCTCAACAGGCTTCTGCCGACTTCGACGTAGCCCTAGTTGTCCATTTTAAGGGTTGCCAATACGCATCTTTGATGGCATACTCCAGGGTATGGATGCGATGCTGTCGCTGCTTGCCCTGACGCCAAACGGAGCGGCCATGCCCCTTCCCCGCGAGCGAAATCCATGCGATGTTGCGCAACCTAAGCGGACTACCTGGAGGTGCTATGAACATTGATCGCACGAGCTATCCACAGACCATCTATCCAGTCGGGCATGGCTACGATTTACGCCCAAAGAACGTGGTTCCAATCGGGATTATTATCCATACGACGAACGGGAATAGCGGGTCAACGCTTGCAGGCGAGGCACGCTATCTCCAAAATAGTTCTGGGGTAAGTACGCACTATCTCGTGGGGAAGGGCGGCGAGATCATTGAGTTTCTGGCTCCGGGGCCGTATCGGGCGTGGCACGCCGGTCAAACCCCGGCCAAGTGGACCAACGCCGACACGATTGGCATTGAGAACCATTTTGCCCTTGGCGAGGTATGGACGCCGGCCCAACGAACGGCGCTCACCGAACTTGTCCAGCAACTCATGGCTGACTTCGCCATTCCCGCCTCGCAAGTGACCACGCACCGGGCCGTGGCTCTTCCGCCGGGGCGCAAAATCGATCCTTCCGGGTGGACAGACAGCGAGTTCAACCAATGGCGTGCGGCGCTCGTCCCGGTAAACGGCCTAAGCCCCGCTTGGCGCTTGACGTTGCTGAGTGCGCCAAGGGCAACGCAAGCCCAAGTGTGGGCGCAGTTCGCGAACCGGCCAGGCGACCCGTACAACGAGCGGGATCTGCGCGAGGTGATCTTTCCCGCCTACTTTGCCCAAGCTACCGCCGTCGGGCTCGATCCGATCATTGCCATTTGCCAGAGTGCCCACGAGACCGGGCGTTGGACAAGCTTCTGGTCACAGCGTCCGCAGCGGAACCCGGCGGGCATTGCCGTGACCGGCCAATGGTGGGATGCCCAGCCCGCGAACGAGCCGGCGGCCTATAATCCTAATCGTGGCCGATGGGAACGGGGCGTCAGTTTCGCCAGTTGGGCCGACGAGGCCATCCCGCAGCACCTCGGGCGTTTGCTGGCATTTGCCCTGCCGCAAGGTGCGGGCACCGCCGCGCAACGGGCGCTGATTGACCGTGCGCTGAGTTTGCGGCCATTCCCCGCGCAGGCACGCGGATCTGCCGTGGTGCTGGCCGCCCTTGGGCGGGTGCATAACCCGTCCGGGATCGGGTGGGCCAGCCCCGGCGCTGACTATGGCGACCGCCTGGCCGCATTGGTCACGGCTACCATTGCTCGGTAGTGTGACCGGTTGGCATCACGTTGCATACGAGACCTCCCTTGGGAGCAGCGTTGGGTGTTTTAGCCCCTTCATGCGCCTGCGGGAGGTCTTGCGTTGCGAGTCTTGGTTATTAAAATTCGGAATGCCTCAGGCTTGGGTTAGTGCCAACTGCGCACCGCAGATGGCGGTGGCGCTACTTGGTCTCGCGGTACTTCACATGCTTGCGCACGACGGGGTCATACTTCCGCAACTCGAGGCGGCTCGGGTCGTTGCGGCGGTTCTTCATAGTGGTGTACGTATGCCCACTCTCCGGACTCTTGAGCTTAATGACGATGCGGTTGCCCTTTTTGGCGGCCATACAACGAATCCTCTCTCGCGCAACAAAACGCGCCTGACGGCGCACTGAGACCCATTGTAGCAGCACTCGCCCCTGCTGGCAAACGCCCCGCATGCTACAATACCGCGCGTGTCGCCGCTAGGTATGCTAACGGAGATTCGCATGAAGCAGCGTGTCGCCCTCTTGTGCCTGACCGCCTTGCTCTTTGTGAGCGTTATCCCGGCGTTTGCTGAAGAGCGTGAGATTGACCCCGCCGACCCGCCCCCCACGGAACTGAACGAGGCCGATGCCACCAAGCTCAACACGCTCCTGAGTAGTGTGACGCCGCAGATCCTCAGCCCGGTTAGCCCGGACGATGCCGCGTTCCTCGCGGGCTTCGTTGCGGGCGAAGAGCAGCGCCTCGTCTTTATCGCCGTTGCCGATGGCAAGCAAACCCCTGTTGACCAAGCCATTCTCGATCTTCCCCCCATCAGCGAATACGCTTGGACGAGCGCACAGAGTCTGGTCTATCTCTCGAAGCGCTACGACTTTGAGCGTATGGGTGCGGTGGGCGTGCTGGTCAGCCTCGACCGTACCACCGGCACCTTTGACACCCGCGACCTCGATCTGCCCGGCTTCCCCATGAGTCTGGCCCCCAACGGAAGCCGCTTGTTGGTGCAGTTGCCGACCTCTGACACGGTGCAGACCGCCGCCGCCAAGTTCCAGTCACCCTTCGACCTGACGGTGCGCGTTCGCCCCGCCTCAACCCCTGAACAAGCCCGTGCGCTGGGCCTCGACCCCCGCAAGAGCGACGGGGTGCGCGCTTTTGCCAGCACGGCAGTGACGCTCGGCATCTTCGATCTTCGCACTGGTGCCGTCCAAAAGCTGACGGTGCTGCCAGAGGGCAGCGAACTAACCGCCTTTGCCTGGAACCCGGACGGGACGCGGTTGGCTTTTGTGCGTGACAACATGGCCTTGACTCAGGATCTCCAGTTTAACCGTTTCGTGCTGGCGAACCAGTTTACTCAAGAATCGATGGGCAACCTCGATCCGGCCAAAAACCCGTTTTTTCAGGAAGATGTGCTGGAGATCTTTGACCTGAATGCACCGGGCAGCCCACCGTTGGCGAGCAAGCGCGCCCCCGAAGTTGGCAATGAGGTGTTCGTGCGCCTCGCATGGTCTCCCGACGGCCAAACGCTGCTCGCGCAGATGCAGCGCCCCGCCCAGATCGCGGGTCGGCGCTTCCCCAGTTACACCTTCGCCGACGATATTATGCTGCGCTTTTTCAATGCGAACGGTGTACCCCAGGGAAGCTTTGATCGACCTGAACTTCAAGGCGGTTTTTTTACCTACAGCATCGCCCGTTTTGTTTCGCCCGACGAGCTTATCTTCAGTTCGCCCGCTGGCCCCGAACATAAGCTCTTCTACTACAATCGGCGCTCCGGCGAGTTCCGTGGCTTGCCAACCCAAGCGGGCTTCGCCAGTCCGCAGAGTTGGATCACAACTAGACTCTCACGGCAGATCATCTACGCCCAGCGCTCTTTCGTCCAACCGCCCGAACTCTTCCGCATTACCTGGGAAGGCCAGGCGATCTATCGGCTTACGTGGAGCAATTTTGAGCTTGAGACCCAGAATCAGGTGCAAGTTCACCGGGTTGCCTTCCGCTTAACCAGCGGGGCGCAGCGCGATGGCTACCTGGTACAGCCGAAGGATGCGCCCTTCCCGCCGCGCCAAGCGCCCATTGTGGTCTGGCAAGAGGGCGGGCCGAGCGTTTGGATGGGCAATACGTGGGGGGCGCATGCCGAGAACCCGACGAATCTCCTGGCAAATTTCGGAATGAGCGTGCTGGTGGTACCGCTAACGGGCCGCGAGGGGTATGGGGCCGCCTTCATTCGTGCCCAGGCCGACCGGACGAACTTTGGGCAAATGGATATTGACGAAATGGCGCAGATCGTCAACCAGATGATCGGGCGCGGGTGGACGAAGCACGGCAAAGTCGGGATCACCGGCTGCTCGTACGGTGGGTACTTCACCACGCAGAGTATCACACGCTACCCCGAACTCTATGCGGCGGCCAACACCCAATGTTCGTGGGTCGAAATGATCCATGATTTCCAGTTCATTGGGGCGCCGCTCAACGCCTATCTTGAAGGCGGCGGGCCAGAGAGCAAAGGGGCCGAGTATGTGCGCGATTCGCCGCTCTACAACGCTGAGCGCATCAAGACGCCGACCCTGATCTTCCACGGCACCGAGGATTTCCAGCCAATTGAGTTGATGCAGAGCTTCCACGATCAGATCAAGGCGAACGGCACACCGGTGCGGCTGCTCACCTTCCAGGGTGAAGGTCACGGCCTCGGTCTACCTGCCAGCCAACGGGTCGCCACCGAGGCGCAGTTGCTCTGGTTTCGGCAGTACCTTGGGGTGAAGTAGCGGGACGTGACAACGCCCGCCTCAATTGTGGGGCGGGCGTTGCTGTCTGTGCTGAGGCGTGATGCGTGAGCGGTCAGGACACGGCCCAGTCACGGATTACGCCTCACGCCTCACGCCTCACGCCTCAGTGCTCAATTGGATAGCCCGCCGCAGTCCATGCGTGCATGCCACCCGTGACATTCCGCAAGCCGGTGTAGCCATTGGCGGCGAGAGTCGCACAGGCGGTTTGGCTGCGATTGCCCGAACGGCAGATACAGACGATGGGCGTGGCTTTGGACAACTCGCCCAAGCGGGTCTGGATTTGATCAACCGGAATGAGCACTGAACCCGCAACGTGTCCGTCGCCTGTGTACTCTTCGGGGGTACGCACATCAAGCAACACAAGCTGCTCTTGCGCGTCAAGGGCGGCTTTCAGTTGCTGGACGCTGATGTTGGTGAAGGTGTTCGCTGGGGCGGCGACGGCGGTAGACGCGACGGCGGTGGTGGAACTCACCGTCGGGGTGGGGCTGCCGCAAGCGCTGAGGACGACGCTCACGAGGGTGATCAGGAGGGCCACGACGGCCTGGAGACGGCTGCTACGCATGCAAATGGCCTTGACTCATTGAATGGAACTGCGCCTAGTATACCCCCCAGGCGTATGGGGCGTCAGTTAAGATCTGCCAACGAAAGCAGGTGATGAGGCGAACACAGACCGCGCTGCCCCGCAAGCCTGCCCCGGTCTGTGGATGCTATAATAAGCCGTTGAAGCCGCCGCACGTTAGCCGCACCACAGAGAGGGAAGGCCATGGCCACACCATCGTCCGAGCCGCCGAAGAAGCCAGCGCTGTCGCGGCGAACAAAAATCGCCTTGAGCGTGATTGGCGTGCTGGCGGTTGTGGTGGTGATTTTGAGCCTGAACAACGGCGGTGAGGTGAACTACTTGACCAACGGCTCAAGTGTGGTAGTGCTCGCCATCCCCGTCTTCCTCACTGGCCTGCTGAGCTTTCTGTCGCCCTGTACGTTGCCGATTCTCCCCGCCTATTTCGCCGTGACCTTTCAGGCCAAACGTAGCAGCATCCTGCTGATGAGTCTGGCCTTTTTCCTCGGGCTGGCGACGACGCTGACGCTGTTAGGCGGTGCGATCAGCGCCCTCAGCGGGATCCTCTTCACCAACAAAGACCTGCTCCAGCGCATTGGCGGCATCGTGATCATCATCTTTGGCGTTCTGGGCATCTTCGATCTCGGCTTTGCGGGTATGCAGATCGAAGAACGCCCCTCCACCACGCTGCTTGGCTCATACCTTTACGGGGCAACGTTCGCCCTTGGCTGGACGGCCTGCGCCGGGCCATTGTTCGGCACCTTTATGACGATGTTAACGGCCTCCGGCAACGTGGCGATCCTCCAAGGCGCGGTGCTGGCCTTCATCTATGCGGTGGGCCTGGGCCTGCCCCTGATCATCATCGCCACTTTTTTTAACCGCCTGGGGCACGGCTCACGGTTCTGGCGCATGATCAAGGGCTACCCCATCCCCTTCTTTGGCGGTCGTCAGATTCACACCACCAGCCTCATCGGCGGCCTGCTGATGATCGGCATTGGCCTTATGCTGGCAACTGGTCGCCTTTCGAACCTAACCCAAATGGCGAGCGGGAGCGGTCTCGGCATTTGGTACACGAATATCGAGACCAGCATCAGTCGGCTCTTTGGCCTCCAGTAGTGCAGGAAGGCGCGCAAATGGGCGACGAAAACCAGCTTACACAGGGTAGCCCCGGTGTGGTGCGTGCTGCGGGAGGCGTCGTCTACAGCTACAACCCCGCAGGTGTGCGCGTGCTGTTGCTCATCTGCGACCGCCACCGGGCCTGGACGCTGCCCAAAGGCCACCTCAAGCTTGCGGAGACGGCTGAGGCGGCGGCGGTGCGCGAGATCGCCGAGGAGACTGGGGTGGTCTGTGAGATCGAATACCTGTTGGCGCGCATTACCTACCCGGTCTATCGGTCTGGCACGAAGCGTGACAAAGAAGTGACCTTCTTCCTCGCCCATGCGGCCCACACCCCGCCGCACCCCTCTGCGGAAGAGGGCATTGTTAGCGCGGCTTGGGTGACCCCCGCGACCGCCCTCAGCACCATGACGTATCCCCAAGTGCGCGCCGTGGTCGAGCAGGCGCTGACGCTGTTCTAGAAGGCAGATTGTAGATTTGCTGCAACAGGACGCGGCGCATTTGCCTAAACTGTCAAGGTGGTGCCGAGCGTAGACGCCCACAGCGAGCGCTTTGGCCACCCGCCCGAGCTGGTGGCGGGCGACCGCAGCTTCCCGTCGGCGGCGCACGAGCGCGATCTGGCGCAGCGCACGGTGGCCCAGAAGTTGGAACAACCAACAACCCGCCGTGCGTCTCATCTTCATGGTGGCCGACGCTGGGCCGCACCTTGACCGCGAGTTTGCCGCCGCCGTTGGCGCACATTGGGCGATCCCCGTGAGCCGCATGTGGTTATTCTAATGCTGTGGGTTTGGCCTATGCTTAGGAGGTTCCTATGCCCTTCAAGCCCTTCCGTTCGGCCCGCACCCTGTTCTTCGTCGGCCTCGTCGCCATCCTCCTTGTCATCGGCGTATTCACCGTGACTAGAGAGAGAGTCGGTACATCCTTCTCGCAGATCAACAGTGGTCTCAGTAATGGGCATTCCTCCGGCAGCAGCAACCTTGGTGAAGGGAACGCTGTTGGCGCAGTGGTTGCCGCCACCGCTGCCCAGCCCAACGCGCCAGTGCCGACCCAAGCGGCGGCGGCGAGGCCGACCGCGCCTCAAGCCGCACCCGCCGCACCCCAAGTGCAGGCCACTGCGCCGGCCAGCGCACCTACCGCACCTGTGGCCCCACGGGCCGAGTCCACCGTACCGCCCGCACCGCCCACCCCGCCAATGGCGATCAACCCCTTCATCCGCACCACCGATGACAATCTTTCCACCTTTGCGATGGACGTGGACACCGCCTCGTACAGCGCAGCCCGGCGCTACCTTTTGGAAAGCAACCAGTTGCCCCCCGCCGACATGGTGCGCGTGGAAGAGTTTGTCAACGCGCTCAATTACGCCTACCCACAGCCAAGCGACACGTTCGGCGTGACGGTGGATGCCGCCCCAGCGCCGTTCTTGGCGGCGAACAGTCGGCTGGTGCGCGTGGGTATCCAGGGCATGCACATTGACAGTGCCCAACGCAAGCCAGCCGCCCTCACCTTCGTCATTGATGTCTCAGGCTCGATGGAGGAAGCGCAACGCTTGCCTTTGGTCAAGCAGGCGCTCGCCATCCTAGTCGAGCAACTGCGCGAGGATGACACGGTGGCGATTGTGGCCTATGGCAGCAATGCCTTCACGGTGCTTGAACCCACGTCAGCGAGCGCGAAGCCGACCATCATCAGCGCAATCAACGCGCTGAAGAACGAAGGGTCAACCAACGCCGAGGGCGGGCTGCGGCTGGCCTACGAGGTCGCCGGTCGAGCCTTCAAGCGCGAGGCGAGCAACCGGGTTATTCTCTGCTCCGACGGGGTCGCCAACGTCGGCGCGACTGGCCCCGCTGAGATCTTGGCTGCGATCCGCGACCGCGCCGCCCAGGGCATTTACCTCACCACCGTGGGCTTTGGCATGGGCGACTACAACGACCAATTGATGGAGCAACTTGCCAACGATGGTAATGGCAACTATGCCTATGTAGATACCCTGGAAGAGGCGCGCCGGATCTTTGTGGAAAACCTGACGGGTACCCTCCAAGTCATCGCCAAGGACGCCAAAATTCAGGTGGTGTTCAACCCTGCGGTGGTGAGCCAGTACCGCCTGTTGGGCTACGAAAACCGCGCCGTGGCCGACGCCGACTTCCGTAATGACCGGGTGGACGCCGGTGAGGTTGGGGCGGGCCATAGTGTGACGGCGCTCTACGAGGTGATATTGACGGAGCAGAGTGCTGGCGAGGCGCTTTCCGTGCAGGTGCGCTGGGCCGACCCGCAGAGCGGCACGGTGCGTGAGTTGAACCAGCCTTTCGCCAGTACGGCGTTTGGGGCAACCTTTGCGGCGACCCCGGCTAATTTGCGCCTGGCGGCGGCGGTGGCGGCATTGGCCGAGCACCTGCGTGCCTCGCCCTACGCCCAGAGTTGGAGCCTCGCTGACGTGGGGGTTCTCGTAGCCCAGTTAGCTGCCGACCAGCCAAACAACGCGCAACTCCAGGAGTTGCACCAAATGGTAGTGCGTGCAGTGCAACTCGGTGCGTAGGCTAATGGTTTTTTGGCACTAGACATGGTTCGCGGGTGCTTGACAGTTTGCTGCCGACTCCGCCCTCACCCCCAACCCCTCGAGAGCCAACTCGGCACATCCTACGGCTCCTCTGAAACCTTGGCTTAGGGTATAGCTCACAAGGTAAGGTTTCAACGACAAAAACACCACTTGCTTAACTTGTGAGCTATGGGCTTAGGGCAGAAGCCCCAACGCCCGCGCTCGCGCAAGCGCCTGGGTGCGCCCGCGTACCGCAAGCTTGGCGTAGAGGTGATTGAGCTACCACTTGACTGTGCCAACGGTGATCACCAATTGCTCGGCAAGCGCTTGGTTGGTGAGTCCGGCGTCAATTTCCTCGCTATGCCCAAGGGTGCGGAGGGCGCGAGCGCGCAGCACCGCACCGGCGCTCGGGTGCGCCGTCTCGTATTCTAGCCAAGCTTGGACGGCGGAGCGCTCACCGGCGGCGTGCTGCATCCGCGCCCGCAGCGCCCGGATCAGGCTGCGATCCACGATAGGCTCCAAGCGCGGGGCTAATGCCTCTAAGGTGTCGAGTTGCGCGTGGGCGGCGGCGGCTTCACCTTGCACAAAACGAGTCCAAGCGAGGGCCAAGCTGGCGCTCTGCACGGTCCACCCATTCGCCACCAACTCGCCACAGCGTCGCCCTTGCGCCAACAGCGTAACAGCACCCGCGAGGTCGTTGCGCTCGTGCCGCACTTGGCCCAGCCGCACGCAGAGATCACCGGCGATGGGCAGCGGCGTATCGTTCGAGTCGCGCTGCGTGTCCAGCGCGATACGCAACAGGTGTTCGGCGGTGGCGAGCCGACCTTGGCGCAGCAGCAGGGTGCCGAGAACCCCTTGGGCGGTAAGCGCCGCGTAGGGGTTGCCGCCTGTTTGCCCGCAGACAATCGCTTGGCGCAGGTGCGTTTCAGCCAGCGCACCTTGATCGCTATCGAGGGCACCGACGCCCACCATGAGGTGCGTTGCGGTGCGAATAACCGTGCTGGCGACGGGGAGGTGCTGGAGGGCGACTTGCCCGTGAACGACAGTAGCGGCGCTCTCGCCGCGTGCGTAGGTCAGGTAGGCGCTGATCGCTGTCACATTGCCGCCGATCCAGGTGTTGAGGTCGGCTTGATTCAGCGCGTTTGGGGGCAAAGCGACAAGGGCGCGTTCGGCATCGCGCAGGCGGGCCTCCGCCGCGTCGAATTACCCGGTGAGCGTGAGCAGCCAAGCGTGTCTGAGACAGAGTTGCGGTCGGCGGGCGAAAAGGGCCGCAGGCAACCGGGTCAGCCAACGCGCCATGCGCGCCTGTTCGCCCTGACCGTTCAGCGCGGCTCCGTAGTGTTCGATGCGTTCCGCCGCGTGCTCGAAATCCTGCCCTTCCAGCGCATGGTGCAGCGCCGGGGCAAGCAGCGCCTCGCCGTTGGTCGCAATCGCGGCGGCGTACCAATTCGCTGCCCGCCGGTGCAGCGTGGCGACGGTATCGCCCGCCGTCGCGGCGAGGCTGGCGAGTTGGAGACCTGCCGCCCATCCTTCGGTGCGGGCGACGAGCGCTTCAGCTTGGGTCGCGCTAAGCGGCAGCCCCGTGAGGTGCTGGATCAGCGCCCCCGCTTCTACCGGGGCAAAGCGGAGATCGGCACCGCGTAGCTCGGTGAGTTGGCCGCGAGCGCGCAGGCGCGCCAAAGGCAGGGGCGGATCCTCGCGACTGCTGATGATTAGGCGCAGCGCCAAGGGTTGATGCTCCAACAGCCACGTCAGAGCTTGATCAACCGCCGAAGCCTCCAGCGTGTGATAGTCCTCCAACACCAAGACCAAGCCCGCGTTGCGCTCACTCAGCAGATTCACCAGCATAGCGAGTGCTGCGGGCAGATCGAGCAGGTTACTCTGCACCAAAGGGTCGAGGGTTGGTGCAAGCTCCGGGGCTGCTCGCACCAACGCCGCAAGCAGATAGTGGGCGAAGCGCGTGACGTCGCTATCATCAGGCTCTAGGCTGAGCCACGCCACGGGTAGCCCCTGTTCGGCGAGCGCCTGGAGCACCAGCGCAGTCTTGCCAAAGCCAGCGGGGGCACAGAGCAGTGTGAGGGGGCCATCCAGCCCAGCGCGCAGGCGGGCGACCAGGTGGGGGCGCGGGATGGCCGGGCGGTGCGCCCACGGGGGCAACAGCTTGGTTGTGATAAGAGGGGATGCCATACGCGCACCTCCGCTCGTCCAGGCGCTTGTGCCCTGGATTACCATTCGTGTACGGCCTTGTGCCTAAGGGAAGCGGATTTTTTCAATTGTTCCGTCGTGACCCGTGATGCGTGATCGGTGATTGGTCACGGCACGGCCTCGTCACGGATCACGCATCACGGGTCAAGCGGTGACGAGACGTTTTAATTTTTCCGCAACTGGAAAGCTGGTTTGAACCATGCCTTACCCAGCGAACTGACGTATGATCCCGCTGAGCGGGATGCGCAACCGGGTTAGGGGCTGGTTCAGTACGTCGGCAAGTTCAGAGACGGCATGCTCTAGGACGAAGACATCGAGCAGCGTCTCGAGGTCGGCTCGCGCAGTGGGCAGAAAAGAGGCTCCGGCCGCATGCTCACAGTAGCTGTGCAGAAAGGCTGTGCTGACCCAGAAGGCCCAGAGGTTGGCCCAACCTCGGATGCGGGTCGCCTCGGCGGGCACGACGGTGGTTGCGCTGATCCGATTGAGGTAGCTTGTCGTGGCGGCATCTTGGTACGAGCGGAGCATACTGGCTACGTCTCGCAGAGGCGAACGCTTGATCTGGCGTTCGCTGATCGGGCGCGTGGCCTCACCTTCGAAGTCAACGATCAGGTAATCGTTGCCCGTAGAGAGCACTTGCCCAAGGTGGTAGTCACCGTGGATGCGGATGCGGACCGTCTCGATCTTGGCGGCGCTGATGCGCTGGAAGCGAGCTACCAGCGCGCCCTCAAGCGCGAGCACTTGGGTGGCCGCTGCATGCACCTCTGCGGGCAGTTGGGGCAGCACCGTGCGCAAACTCTGGAGCGTCTCGACGGTGAGGCTGCGCAGTGACTGGTAGAGCCCGCGCTGGTACTGGAGCGAGAAGGGCTCGGCGGCAAAGGCCGGCGTTGTGCTTGCTGCCAGGGCTAGGTGCAATTCGACCGTGCGTTGCCCCAACAGCCGCGCTGGCTCGAGGTGGGCGCTGATGAAGGAGCCATAGGGGTCTGCCGGCTCGCTCCCCCTGGCATCGAGTATCGCGGCGACGGTCGCCGCAACTGGCGGTGGATTGAGGTCGGGATGGGCGAGCACGCTATCGAAACAGCCGCCTAGTCCGTCGAGGGCGAGGGCGAAGCCCGTACCTTCATTGCTGACGAAGCCCTGGAGCAGCGCCAAGGTCATGGACTCTTCGCCGGGGCGTTGGTACTCGATGGTGCCGACGAGGGGCGGCGTATGCGGAAAGCTGCCCTCATTGGTCAGATAGCGGCTAAGCTCAAGGTCGGGGTTGATGCCTAGATCAAGCTTGCGGAAGAGCTTCATGACCAGGCGATCACCGAAGGTGACTGAGGAATTGCGCTGCTCATCGCGCAGTATGGCAAGGTCAAGACCCATGCCGGGGGTGAGCATACCGCGCAGGGCGCGGGTCGTGGCGGTACGCAACTCGCCGCCTGCCTCGCTGCGTAAGCGCCGCCGCCCGATGATCAGGTCGAGCAGCGCGGTGCAGAAGGCCCGGTCAACCAAAGGGTCGTAGATCAGGCCCGGCTCTGGCTGCACGCTACCGAGGCGCACGCGAGTGACAACGGCGTGCCACAGATCCGTCAGCAGATGCTGCGCCTGCACGCCCTCGGCATAGGCCAGCGGCAACATATAGGTCTCGCTGCTACCCTCGCGGTAGCGCACGCGCACCAGCGCCAGGCAGGCCAAATGCCCCGCGACGGGCACCATGATCGTGTCGTCGAGGTGTACGTCCTTGATCGTGCGGGCCTTTCCGTCGAACCAGCGCCGCCCGCGCATGTACTGAGGCAGCACGTCCTCTAGCTTGGCCTTTGATTCATTGGTGAAGAGCGTTGTCCACGCCGTGGCCTCACTAGTAATCAGGGGTAGCTCCGCAGGCTCGGTCGCCGCACCTTCGGGGCGCACGCCCTCAATGTGCTGGGGCACAAGGGTAAACCAGTAGAACGAGTGGGGCCCAATGGTGATAAAGTAGGACGACTCGCTGATCGACGGAAATTCCACTTGGCCGAAGAGTTCCATCGGCATCAGACCTTTGAAGGCGGCGAGATCAAGGGCGACGCCCTGCACAAAGCGCGAGAGGTTGGCGATCACGAGGATGATCTCATCTTCGTAGCGACGCACAAAGGCAAGCACCTTCCGGTTGGCGGGGGTGAGGAACTCAAGGCTGCCACGGCTAAAGGCGCGGTACCGCTTGCGTAGCGCGATCAGGCGCCGGGTCCACCAGAGCAAAGAGTGTTGATTCGCGGTTTGAGTCTCGACGTTGACCGTCTCGTAGTGGTACTCCGAGTCGGTGATGACCGGCAAATAGAGGCGCTGGGAGTTGGCGCGCGAAAAGCCCGCATTGCGGTCGCCCGTCCATTGCATTGGGGTACGCACCCCATTGCGGTCGCCTAGGTAGATGTTGTCGCCCATCCCGATCTCGTCGCCGTAGTAGAGCACGGGCGTGCCGGGGAGCGAAAAGAGCAGGCCGTTCATCAGTTCGATCCGGCGACGGTGGTTATTGAGCAAGGGTGCGAGGCGACGACGAATGCCGAGGTTGATACGGGCTTGCGGATCTTTCGCATAGACCCGGTACATATAGTCGCGCTCTTCGTCTGTCACCATTTCGAGGGTGAGCTCGTCGTGGTTACGCAGAAAGATCGCCCACTGGCAGTTCGCGGGGATGCTGGGCGTCTGGCGCATAATGTCAATGATCGGGAAGCGGTTTTCCTGGTAAATCGCCATATACAGGCGTGGCATCACCGAGAAGTGGAAGGCCATCTGGCACTCGTCGCCGTCGCCAAAGTAAGCGACCAGATCTTCAGGCCACTGGTTCGCCTCGGCGAGGAAGATGCGCCCAGGGTAGTGCTCGTCCATATGGCGGCGGAGTTGCTTGAGGTAGGTGTGGGTGCGGGGCAGATTCTC
Source organism: uncultured Oscillochloris sp. (assembly GCA_903877345.1). Lineage (GTDB taxonomy): Bacteria > Chloroflexota > Chloroflexia > Chloroflexales > Chloroflexaceae > CAIWXH01. The sequence continues at coordinate 15,719 of CAIRDL010000588.1, forward strand.
GCAATTGGTTCCCTCCTCCTCGTAGAGATAGGGGATGGCGTCGAGGCGCATCCCGTCCACGCCCATGGCGAGCCAGAACTCCATCGCTTTGCTAATGGCCTTGTGGACGGCGGGGCTTTCAAAGTTGAGGTCGGGCTGGTGACTGTAGAAGCGGTGCCAATAATACGCGCCCGCCACGGAGTCCCAGGTCCAGTTCGAGGTCTCGAAATCCTTAAAGATGATCCGGGCGTCCTGATACTTTTGGGGCGTAGCACTCCAGACGTAGAAGTCACGATAGACCGAGCCGGGCTTGGCCCGACGGGCGCGCTGGAACCAAGGGTGCTGGTCGGAGGTGTGGTTGCAGACAAGCTCGGTGATGATCCGCAAGCTGCGGCGGTGAGCCTCGCGGATGAACTGACGGACATCGGCGATGTCGCCATACGCGGGATGCACTGCGGTGTAGTCGGCGATGTCGTAGCCATCATCTTTGAGCGGTGAGGGGTAAAAGGGCAACAGCCAAATGGCGGTGACGCCGAGGTTCACGAGGTAGTCGAGCTTGCTTGTCAGGCCGACAATATCACCAATACCGTCACCGTCGCTGTCGGCGAAGGCACGGACATGGAGCTCGTAGATCACGGCGTCTTTATACCAGAGGGGGTCGCCCACGAAGAGGTGGGGGCTTCTGCCGGATTTAGGCTGTTTGATCGCGTGCTTCCTCTCGACATGGAATGCTAGTTGCTTGTACAGATACGGGTTGCTTTGGCAACGCGAGCGGTCGGTACCTGCCTGATCACGCTTGCTTCTTCACCTGTATGGTGGATCCATGCTACAAAAATGTATTGGTCATGTCAACGCTCGCGATGGCAGCGCGCCATAGGATGCTGCTCAGCTATGACCGTTGCGGCGACTCCTGATCGGCACCCGCGTGCTAGGCTTCCTATGGTTAGAGGCCGTGCGGATCCCTGCGAGGTTGCTGTGGAATAGCGTCACCCCCAGGCCGCCCTTGGCGACCGCCCTGGCCTATCTGGGTGATGATCTGACAGATAAGGGTGCGTTTCGCACCATTGGTCGGCACGGACTACGCATCCTAGTCCGCCCGGAACCCCGCCTGAGCGCCACTGATCTGTGGCTCTGCCCCCCCCTACTGACCTGCTTCACTGACGGGAAGCGATGAGGTATCCCAATGAGCGATCTGAGCACGCGCCGCCTAATCAATGTGTCAAACCGATTGCCCGTGATGCTGCGCCGTACGCCCGACGACGCCACCGGTTGGCGGGCTGAGCCAACTGCCGGTGGGCTGGTCAGCGCGCTGACGCCGGTGCTGCGCGCCCTCGGCGGCGAGTGGATCGGCTGGTCGGGCATCGTCGAGGAGCATGCTACTGCCGACGTGGCTCAGGTGCTCAGTGCGCTGCGAGACGAGATGGGCTTCACCCTCACTCCGGTCGCGATGACGGCGGACCAGCGGGACAAGTTCTACCTCGGCTTTTCCAACGAGGTGATCTGGCCGCTTTTCCACGATCTCCAGTCGCGGGCCAATTTCGCCCCGAGCTACTTCACCGCCTATGAGGAGGTCAATCGGCGCTTTGCCGCCGTGATCGCGCAGCGCGCCAGTGCCGACGATCTGATCTGGATCCACGACTATCATCTGATCAATACGGCCCAGGAGTTGCGTAGTCTCGGCGTGACCGCCAGCCTGATCTTCTTCTTGCACATCCCCTTCCCACAGCCCGACATCTTCCTCAAGCTGCCCTGGCGCGAACCGATTCTCGCCGGGATGCTTGCGTACGATTTACTGGGCTTCCAGACCGTCCGTGACCGCGACAACTTTCTGGCCTGCGCCCAGACGTTGCTTGGCGACACGATCACGCTGGATAGCTGGGAGGATCTGGTGATCGTCACCGTGCAGGGGTGCCAAGTGCGGTTGGGGGTCTTTCCCATCGGCATTGATGCGGCCGGCTTTGAGCGCGGTGCCGCGACCCGTGCGGTGACCGACCTGACACGCCAATTGCGAACTGCCGTAGGCGGCCAACAAATCATTCTGGGGGTTGACCGCCTCGACTACACCAAAGGGATCGAGCAGCGCTTGGAGGCGTTTCGGAACACCCTCCAACGCTATCCCGAACTGCGGCGCCGGATCACGCTAGTGCAGATTGCGGTGCCGAGCCGCACCGATATTCCTGAGTATCGCATGCTCAAACAGCGCATTGAGGGGCTGGTCGGCGAGATTAACGGCGAGCTGACCCATCTGGGCTGGGTTCCCATCCAGTACCTCTGTCGCTCCCTCCCCTTTACCGAGTTGCTGGCCCATTATCGTGCCGCCGATGTGGCGCTGGTCACCCCGCTGAAAGATGGCATGAACCTGGTGGCGAAGGAATATTGTGCGGCGCACCTCGACCACCAGGGCGTGCTGATCCTCAGCGAGTTTGCGGGCGCGGCGGCCCAACTGGGCACCCACGCGCTGACCGTCAACCCGTATGACATTGACGGGGTCGCTGATGCCATCGCTCAGGCTTGCCAGATGCCCCTGATCGAGCGCGTTACACGCATGACCGCACTCCGAGCGTCCGTGCGCCGCGAGGATGTTTTCTGGTGGGCCGACCGCGTCCTCCGGGCGGGGACGCTCCCAGCGTATCATTCGGTTGCGCCCGCGTTGGATCAAGAAGCATGAGGCTGGTATAGCAATCCTACACAGGTTATGAAAAGGAGTCGAGCCTTTAGGCGGCCCTATCCGGCTAAAGCCTCGACTCCACGCAACAACCCCAACAGGATTGCTATATGACGTTTCCACCACAGTGATGGATGGTCGCCGCAAGCCAGTCTTCAGCGATGACCATGTCCCGCGTGGGGCTGATTGGGCGCACTGGGGCCATTGCGGGCCGCCGCGCCCTCATCCTGCTCCACGATGTCCAGGGCCATCCCCTCCTCGCCGCGACCCATCGGGGCGACCAGCATCTGACTAGAGGAGATTCGCCGACAGCATCCTGAAGTCGCAGCAACGGGGCCAGTGGCCAACCGCCCGCCTACGCGAACGGCTCTGGCGTCGGTGTGGGCCGACGCCCAACCGGAAGTTCCGCAGGCGCGCCTTCAGTCGCCCGCCAGGGGCTTCACAACCCCGCTAGGCTTGCTCTATGCACTTTTTCTCCCTTTACAGGCACCGTGCGCGGGTATATTGTAGGGATAGACCAAAAGTTCCAAAGCTTGCCCCAACCGTGCATCGTTCGCTGTCCGCAGGAGATCGCCATGCGTTCGCTACCCCGCTTCCTCTTCGGCTGCATGTTCGTCGCACTGCTCGCCCTCGGTTTCACCTTACTCGCTTTCCAGGCTACGGCGGCGACCAACAACGCCCTGGATTTTGATGGGGTTAACGATCACGTCGTGGTCAGTAATGCCTCCGCTGCAATTGCTGGCACGTCGAACTTCTCGCTGAGTGGCTGGGTCAATGCCACGAAGAGCACCGTGGGTTGGGGGAGCTACGACGGCTTCTTCGGCTTCCGCAATGACGCGGATGCAGACTTCTACCTCGTCCGCACCAGCGATACGTCCGTTGAAGCACGCTTTAGCAACAGCACCGGTATCACCTCTACGGTGACGGTGACCAATGCCACACTGACGGGTTGGCACTACTGGACGCTGACCTACGATGCGGCCACGCTGACCCTCTATTGCGACGGGGCAAGTATCGGATCAGCCCCCGCCACAGGCACGTTCACAAACGCAGCCACGCTCCCGCTCTACCTGGGGCGCTTGGATTACTTGAACAACACGTTTTATTTACAGGGGCAGATGGATAACGTCACCTTCTGGACGAAGGCGCTGAGTGCGGCGGAAGTCCAGACCACGATGGCGACGATCAGCGGGACAGAGGCCGGGTTGGCGGTCTTCTACGACTTTGACCAGGGCACGGCGGGCAGCAGCAATCCTACGGAGACGATCCTGCTCGACCGGGCGGGCGTCGCACTGGATGGTACGCTCACAAACTTTGCCCTGACCGGCACCACCTCGAACTGGGTGAGCGGGCCAGCCAACACCACGCCGCCGCCCACCGTGACCCCCGTCCCGCCCACCGTGACCCCCGTCCCGCCCACCGTGACCCCCGTCCCGCCCACCAGCACCGCCACGCCCATGCCGACCGCGACACCCGTGCCGAGTGGCTGTACCCAAGGGATTAGCGGCACGATTCAGGCCGATAATGGCTTCTGCCCCAACCGTGATGGCTTTGCCTTTGGTAATTTTGGCGACAGCCTCGATCCAGGTGCGGCGACGCTGATTGATATGTACGGTGCTGATGCGGTCTGTAAGCGGGGAACGCTTACGGCGGACGGCACCGATTGTACGATTGACGTTAGTGTG
>CAIRDL010000589.1 GCA_903877345.1 uncultured Oscillochloris sp.
CCCGATATGACGTTTCGGCGTCTCGATATGACGTTTCGGCGTCTCGATATGACGTTTCGGCCTCCCGATATGTTATGTCGGGGTAGTGCATAGTCGGTACTCGTCAAGGCTGGACGCATGGGGAAGGGCAAAGATAAGCCACATCTGGCACTAGTGGCCCACCACGGCAATGATGCGGGATTGTCCCCCTTGTGGGCGTCCACAAGGGGCACCCCAACATTCCGCAAATTTACAGTGGCGAGCCACTAAGTAGGTGGCAGATTGTCATGCTGAGCGTCAGCGAAGCATCTCGCCCCTCCTGATGCCGCGATGCTTCGCTGCGCTCAGCATGACACGTGCCAAGAACTTTCTGCCACTTCCTTAGTGGTCTGTAAATTAAGTTTTCTGGTATAAGTGCTGGCTGCGACAAGCTCAGCCAACGGACGGGATGAAGAAATGCAAGGAACCTTCGTTTACGGACTGCTTAGTCCAAAATAAGCCCCCCAAGGCGCGTATGCTATACTACACGTATCCAGATTCCGTAGGGCAATTTTCGCTTTGAGGAGCGCTACATTGAAGATTGAGCATCGCCGCTTCAATCGGGTTGATCTGCTTGAGGTGGCGGGCCGCATGGATGCCGCGACCTCCTTGGAACTGAAGCGGCAGATCGAGGCGCTGTTCGAGGCGGGGCGCTACCGCATCGTCCTGGATTGTGCCAAGCTTGAGTATGTCAGTAGCCCCGGCTTGCGGGTGCTGATTGAGGCGCGGAAAAAGGCCCGCAATTGGAAGTTCACCGATCTCGAGGGCGGTGACATCCGTATTGCGAACCTGCCCCCGCGCATCAAAGAGGTTTTCGACCTCACCGGCTTTACCGCGCTCTTTGATCTCTACAACGATACCGTCGCCGCAGTGGGTTCGTTCTGAGGGGTGCAAGGGTGCCGCACACGCAACCTGCCACGATGGACAGCAGTATTACGCTGATCGCCGACCTCGCGGCCCTGCCGAAGCTCAGAGCTTTTGTCGCAGTGGTCGCCGAGCAGGTCGGCCTTGATGCGCGGGCGACGTGGCAGGTGCAACTTGCGGTTGATGAGGCCGCGACCAATGTTATTCAACACGCCTATGACCCCGCGCTCCCTGGCCCGTTGACTCTCGCTTGGCGCTGTGAGGCGCAGCGCTTGGTTATGGTGCTGCGCGATGATGGGAACCTCTTCGACCCCCACGCGGTTCCGGTTCCCGATCTTACGTCCGCCCTCGAAGTGCGCCAAGTCGGTGGCCTCGGCCTCTATTTGATCACGCAGTTGATGGACGAGGTGCGCTTCGAGATTACTGCCCAGGGAAGCAAGCTGCTTACGATGGTTAAATATCTTACGGGCGATCCCCGTGACGATATTGTTAGCCTGCCGCTCAAAGGGCGGATTGATGCGGTGACGGCTCCGCAACTCAATCGGACGGTGCATGCCCGGATTAGTGCGGGCGCTCGCTTTCTGCTGCTCGACCTCGCCGATGTGTCATTCCTCTCTAGCAGCGGCCTGCGGGCGCTGCTCCTCATTCGTAAGGAACTCATGACGGTCGGCGGGGAATTGCACCTCGCCCGACTCCAGGCCCAGGTGCATGAGGTCTTTACCCTCACCGGCTTTGTCCAGGTCTTCGCCATTTACCCCACGCTTGATGCGGCCCGCGCCGCGTTCAGCCCAAACCCTGCTTGAAGCGTGAAGGACTGCTGCTTGGCACTGGTTTGGCGGCACTGGTGTTGGTGCCAGCCGC
>CAIRDL010000590.1 GCA_903877345.1 uncultured Oscillochloris sp.
AAAGCACCCACGAACGAATCTAAATTGGCCGTGCGTCGTCGGGGCTTTCTAACGCGGCTGAAGCCGCTACTACGAACTACACCGACGATGCGGCATCCCCCATCCCCTATCCCCCATCCCCCCACACTTACACGCGCTCAATCATCCGCTGGCCAAAGAGCCCATAAGGTCGGATCAGCAGAATCAGCAACAAAACAATGAAAGGCACCACTTCGCCCAACCCTAGCGCGGGGGGCAAATAGCCACCGGCGAAGGCTTGCAGCAAGCCAATAATCAAGCCCCCGACAATGGCACCGGGGATGCTGTCGAGTCCACCCAGGATGACCACCGGGAAGACCAACAGGCCCACGCGCCCAATCGTGCCGCTGACCCCGCCGAAAATGCTCATCAGGAGAATGCCGCCGACCGCTGCCGTCACGGCGGCGATGGCCCAGGCGACCGCCCAGACCCGCTTGACGCTGATGCCCATACTCAGGGCGGCCTGTTGGTCGTCGGCGACGGCGCGCATCGCAATGCCCTCGCTGCTGCGGCGGAAGAAGATCGTCAGCAGGCCGAAAAGCACCAGGGCCAGGACGATGGCGAGAAGCTTGTCAATGCTCACACTGGCCCCCATGATGCTCACGGGGTCGCGGGGCAGAAACTGCGGCGCGGCCAACGGGGTCACGCCCCAAATCGCCCCGACAATCGCCCGTAGCAGCGACGAAAGGCCAATCGTGACCATAATCACCGAGATGGCGGGTTCGCCAATCATCGGGCGCAGCACCAACTGTTGGATCAGCACGCCCACCCCGGCGGCGAGGATGACCGCCACCACCACGCCAATCGGCCAGAAAAGGCCAAATTGCTGCACCGTCATGTAGGTGAGGTAGGCTCCGATCATCAGCAACTCGCCTTGGGCAAAGTTGATCACGTCGCTGCTTTTGTAGATCAGCACGAAGCCCAAGGCCACGAGGGCAAAGATCGCGCCGTTGGCAACCCCTGACAGGGTAAGTTGGATGAATTTTTCCATAGCCCCAAATCTTGTTTCAACTGGCGACGACTGCGCCGGCGATCCGACTTTCGGTTTGCGGCGCGACCCGTGCGAGCATCTCTTCGACGTGTAGTTTCGTCTTCAACAGGGCCGTGCGCCCGTCTTGGTAGGTAATCGTCGTCTCAATCTCAACATCCTGCCGGTCGCCATACAGCGCGTCCACAATCTCGTTGTAGCGCTGAGCCACCAAGCGCCGTCGCACCTTGCGCGTGCGGGTCAATTCGCCATCGTCGGCATCAAGCTCTTTATGCAGCAGAATGAAGCGGCGAATGCGGGCCGCGTCGGGCATGTCGGTATTGGCGCGCTCAACATCTTTGCGGATAAGCGCGTACACTTCGGGCTTCTGCGCCAAGTCGGTGTAGGTGGTGTAAGAAGTCTGGCGGCGCTCGGCCCATTTGCCGACGTTGGCGAAATCAATGTTGATCATTGCGGTGACGTAGGGCCAATCGCCACCGAAAACCACGGCCTCTTTAACATAAGGACTAAACTTGAGTTTGTTCTCGATAAACTGGGGCGAGAACTTCGTACCATCGTGCAGAGTCATTACGTCTTTGGCGCGGTCAATGACGATCAACTGACCATCGGGGTCAAGGTAGCCAGCATCGCCAGTGCGGAGCCAGCCATCCTCAAAGGCTTCCGCCGTGGCTTCGGGGCTTTGGTAGTAGCCACTGAAAATGGCTGGACTCTTCACCAGAATTTCACCGTTGGGCGCGATCTTCAGCTCGGTGCCGGGCAGCGGGGAACCCACCGTCTGGAACTTAACCGCCCCGTCGCGGTGAATGACGCTCAGGCCCGAACTTTCAGTCTGGCCGTAGACTTGCTTGAGATTGACGCCGAGGGCGTGGTAGAAGCGAAAAACATCAGGGCCGAGAGCCGCGCCGCCGGTGTACGCTCGCTTGAGGAAGCGCAGGCCCAGATGATCTTTCAGCGCCTCAAAGACCAACAGGCGGGCCAGGCCATAACTCAGCCGCCGCAGCAAGCTTGGGGGTTTGCCACTGAAGCGCGCATCGGCCATCGCATAGCCTTGCGCCATCGCCCATTCGTAGCACGCCTGCTTTAAGCGGGTGCTGTCCTGGACTTTCACCTGCACCTGCGAGAGCATGTTTTCCCAGATACGCGGCGGCGAGAACATCACCCGTGGGCCAATCTCGCGGATATTCTCTTGCACCGTGGCGGACGACTCGGGGAAATTGATGGTGAAACCACACTGGATGCCAGCCGCGACGGTGATCATCTGCTCACCGACCCAAGCCAAGGGCAGGAAGCTGACGAACTCATCGCTCGCCGCCAACGGGTCAACCTCAAGCAAACCGCGCCCTTGGCTCACCAAATTGCTATGGGTGAGCATCGCCAACTTCGGCTTGCCGGTAGTTCCCGAGGTAGTGACGAGCACCGCGACATCTTCGGAACGCCCCAGGGCCAACTCGCGTTCAAAATGGCCGGGGTGCGCTTGGTCAAAGCCACGCCCCAACTCCTCAATGGCGGTGAAGGTCGCCAAGAAGGGTTCGCCATAGTTCCGCAGGCCCTTCGGCTCGTAGTAAATCACCTTGAGCACCGCCACAAGATCGGGCCACAGCTCAAGAATTTTGTCCACCTGCTCTTGATCTTCGGCGATGATCACGCGGGCGGTGGTTTCTTGGAGGATGTAGCGCACCTCTTCGGGGGCAGAGTCTTGGTAAATGCCGACGCTCACGGCTCCGACGGCTTGGGCACCCAACTCAGCGTAGAGCCATTCGGGGCGATTATCGCCAATAATCGCCACGGTGTCGCCGCGCCGCAGGCCCAGCGCCACCAGGCCAAGGGCGAAGGCCCGCACATGGTCACCAAACTGCCGCCACGTCACCGTCTGCCAGAGGCCGAATTCCTTCTCACGCAGCGCGACCTTGGTGCCCAGGCGTTCGGCGTTGTGCATCAGCAGGCGGGGCAGAGTCTCATCGGGCATACGCGCCGCTCCTATCCGCTTTGATAAAAGCCAAGTATCGTTTCAATACCGAAAGGGTATAAGAGATGATACCCGAAACAGGCCGATTTGTCACGGTGCAGCGAAAACCAACGGCACCGCTCAGTGCGTGGCGTGCTCGTGACCGAGATACGCCGCGACGACTTGCGGGCTTGCCTTGACTTCAGCAGGGGTGCCGTAGGCGATGAGTTGGCCGAATTCGAGCACCGCGACGTTATCGCTGATGTCCATGACCACGCCCATATCGTGTTCGATCAGCACAATCGTGGTGCGCTGCTCCTCGCTAATATCGAGGATAAAGCGGGCCATGTCCTCTTTCTCCTCGCTATTCATCCCGGCCATCGGCTCATCAAGGAGCAAGAGGCGCGGGGCCATCGCCAAAGCGCGGCCCAACTCGACCCGTTTCTGGAGGCCGTACGCGAGGGAGCCGACGGTTTGTTTGCGAATCGCCTGGATTTCGAGCAAATCAATCACCTGCTCGACCGCCTCGCGGTGAACGATCTCCTCGCGTTGCCCAAACCCCCAGTACAAACCACCGCTGATGACCCCGCCACGCATGTGGACGTGGCGGCCCAACATCAAATTATCCACCACACTCATGTGGCGGAACAGTTCGATATTCTGGAACGAACGGGCAATGCCGAGGCGGGCAATCGCGTGGGGCGCTTGGCCGATGAGGTTGCGGCCCTCAAAACGGATTTGGCCCTGTTGGGGCTTGTAGAGACCGCTGATGCAATTGAGCAGGCTGGTTTTGCCTGCGCCATTGGGGCCAATAATCGCCTGAATCGTACTGGGGTAAATGTTGAAGCTAATGTCCGAGAGGGCGCGCACACCGCCGAAACTCAGACCGACACGCTCGATCTGCATCTGAGCTTCAGGCGCAGACGCATCGCTGCGACTTGCCATAGACACTGCTCCTGTGGCGCTTCGTGGGCCAGGGGGGCACCGGGTTGATACACTAGACAAAGGGGAAGTGGGGTCATTATACGGGCATTTTGGGCAGGGCGCAATTGACCGCTGACCCTGACCGCCGTCTGCCGTCGGTCTGCCGGTGCCCGTGTGGTATAATCGCCCCCGTGTGCCCTAACCAGCGTGTACAGGAGAGTTTCCGTGGCCTATACGCTGGCACTTAGGCCGAACGCCCCCGCCCTTACACGCCCGCAACGGATGCTCCTCAAAATTGAAGGCGAGCAGATCGTCGCGCTAGAATATCGCCCGGATGTCGGCCCCGGATCGCCGTTCGCGCAAGCTGCCCGCATGGGCTTCGAGCAACTCGTGACGGCGGCGACGCTGACCTGCCCGACCTGCGGCACCGCCCACGCCCTCGCGCTCTGTCAGGCGGTCGAAACCCTCGCCGCAATCACCGTACCCCCCCGTGCTGCTGTTCTGCGCGTCATCGCCGCCGAACTCGAACGCGCCACCTCGCACCTTGCGGCGGTCGCCACGATTTTCGCCGCCCTCGCTCTGCCCACGATTGCCGACGCTTTCACCAACGAGAGCGCGACGACCCGCAAGGCGCTGTCCGACCTTCAGGGTGGCACGCGGGGCGCTTGGTTGGTGCCCGGTGGGGTTGCGGGTGACCTCAGCGACGAACCGCAGGCGCTGATCATCCAAATTATTGCGGCCTCGCTCGATAACCTCTTCACCCTGGCGGATAAAAGCCTCGCGCAACGCTACTTGCTGGCGCGTACCGTCGAGGTCGGTGTGATTACGGCGAGTGCGGCCACGCAGTTCAACCTGGGCGGGCCAATGGCGCGCGCCGCTGGTCTCAAAGCTGACATGCGGCTTGATGCGCCCTACGCCGCCTACGCCGCTTTTCCGCCCAAACTGGTGACGCAAGAGGGCGGCGATGTCTACGCCCGGTTGACGCAACTGGTTCTGGAGGCGCTTGAAAGTCTGAAAGTGGCAGAACGCGCCATCCGTGAACTGCCTGCGGGGCTGGTGCGAGGTGCCTTGCCCGCCACTCTGCCTACCGGGAGCAGTGAAGGAGCCGCCGAAGCGCCACGCGGCCCACTCCATTACAAGGTCGAAACTGATGGTGGGCGCTTGGGAGCCGTGTATTGTCGGCCCGCCCCACAGTTGGATCGGCTCCTCGCCCAGACGGCGCTCATTCAGGCCACCGTAGACAATGCGGCCCTGATTTTCGTCTCGACCGATCCGTGTGATACGTGTCTGGGGATGGCCCACGATGGCTAGATTGTAGATTGCAGACAAGATTTCAGGTGCTAGGTTTCAGGTTTCAGGTCAAACGAGAAGCCGGGGCTGCCTTCGACAAGCTCAGGCAGCGTCCTCGCTGGCAGCGTCCTCGCCAGCAGCGTCCTTGCTGGCTGAGCTTGTCGAAGCCCGCGAGGACACTGCCCCACCCACCATGCTCACCCTAGCGGTGCATTTGCCCAAACTGTAAAGCTGGATTGAGACATGCCTAAATCTGCAATCTAAGATCTGCAATCTACAATCCAAAATCCGACCTATGGTTTACCCTACCCTCGCCATTCTGCTTGTGACTGCCGCCCTCGGCTTTGGGGTTGGTCAACGGACACCGGCGCGCAGACTTGGCCTCGGCGTTGCCACCCTTAGCCTGTTGGCGGCGCTCTTCGTGGCCTACGCTGTGCCATTCGCACCCGCAACGCTCCCCTTCATCCTGCTTGAATTTGGCCCCGCCAAGTTCAGCGTCAACCCCAGCTTCGCGCCAGCCGAGCAAGCTATCGCCGTCACACTGCTTGGCGGCAGTAGTGCGGCGCTCTTTGCCTTGGCTGGTGCTATTGCGCCGACGGTGCGCGGTTTCGGCAGCATCTTCGCCTGGGTGCTTATGGCCTTGACCGCCGCCTTGCTGAGTTTAGCCGCGCCGCCACTTTCGCTTTTCCAACCCCTGGCTTGGGCCGTGGTGGCGCTGAGCGGCTACAGCGCGCTTCGTGCCAGTGGGGTGTCAGCCCTGGAAACCCCGCCTTTCGGGTTGACCCTTGGCCTGACGGCGAGTGTTTTACTGGCCGGGTGTCTGGCGGTGGCTAATCAGCCGGTAGCTGGCGGCGCGTGGTCAGGCTGGCTGACGACCCTCTGCGGGCTAGGGGCGGCCCTGGCGCTGGCTGGTAGCCCGCCCTTGGTCGGCGTGCAAGCCGATGCAGATGCCGCCCCGGCCCCGCTTGGCGCACTGGTCTACGGGTTGCTCGCGCCCGCAACCGCCCTGGGTTGGCTCCTGCGCGCTTTGCCGGTACTGCCGCCTTTGCCCGTCGGCGGGACGACCGCCATCGGTCTGTTCGGTGCCTTGGGCGTTTTGGCATGTGGAGCCGGAGCTATCGGCGCGAGTCGCCTGCGCCCGCTCCTCGTCTGGGCGACCGCCGGGCAAGCCGCGTTGGTCGTAACAGCGGCGGCGCTCACCACTACGCCAGCCCATATCCTTGGCCCCGGCCTGCTCGTCAGTCTGATGCTGGCTGCTACGGTGGGCGCAGGGGCGACTGCGACCCTCGAACGCACCACTGGCAGCGACGACTATACGGCTGATGGCGTGCTGCCGCCTCGTGTTGCGGGCGTCGGGTGGGCCATTGCCGCAGCGGCGAGTGTCGGCCTGCCGCCCCTCTGGGGCTTTTGGCCGCGCCTGTGGTTGCTGCTCGCCGCTGAACAACAGCAACCCTGGCTCCTCGCGCCGCTGTTGGCGGGTGCCATCTTGCTGACCCTCGCGATGCTGTTGCCGCTGGCCCGTTTTTGGGGTACGGCTGAGCAGGCGGTGTTCCCACGCGCCAATTGGACGGATCTGCTGCCCATGACGCTGGCGGGGCTGTTGCTGCTCGTCTTCGGCGTGGCCCCAGGCTTGGCCGAGGGCATGATCGGGTTGCCCGTTGCGCTGCCCACGCAGATCGCCGTTGTGGGCGCAGGGCTACTGTTTTTTGGCCTCGTGATTCTGATCGGCTGGGCGACACCCTCGCGCCAACTCGCACCCGACCCAGACGAAGTGGCGGTACGGCTAACGCCCGCCGCGCTCAGCGCAGCCCTGCGCCCCGTGGCGTGGTTGGGCAACCCACAGTCGCTGCTCTGGGCACTTTGGGCGGGCCTCGAACAGATGAGTACCGCCCTACGCTTCCTGATGGGCCTCTTCGAGCAGCGCTATTACCTGCTTGGCATGCTGGCGGCGCTCGTTATGATTATGCTGCTCATGGCGCAATAGAGGCGATGCAAATCAATTGGTTCATCATTGGCATTGGGGTGACGGCAGCGGTGGTGCTGCTGTTTCGTGATTGGCGTCTGACGGTGGCCGCGCTGCTGCTGAACTATCTCGCCAGCGCCCTCTTTCTGGCTGAACAGCAGTTTGTGCCCCCCGACCTCGCGTTCTTGGGACGGGCCATCAGCTCCCTGGTTTTGGTCAAGGTCATCACCGGGTTCGCTGTAACCATGATTTTGGGTGTTACCGCACTGACGTTCGAGGGTGAATATGGTCTTGAAAGTCTGGACGAATTTGGCTTGGCTGAGTTGCGACGGGCGGCGCGGGTGGCGCAGCGCCAGCAGGCCAACGCGCCTTTTCAACTGAGTGACTATGTGCTGCCTTTTTGGGCGAGTGTCTTGGCGCTGCTTGCCAGCCTGACCTTGCCGCGAGTCTATCCGATTGCCCCAACTGAGGCCAGCGACTTCGCGTGGTACTGGTTGGCCCTGACCGGCTTGCTCACCTTGGCGACGGCCAGCGATCTGCTGAAAGTTGGCTTGGGGCTGCTGCTGTGCGTGAGTTCGATTGACCTGCTGTATACGGCGGTGGTCAGTGCGCCGCAGGCCAGTGGCCTCAATGTCGTCCCGGTGGCCCTGCTGAGTCTCTTCAACATTTTGCTGGCTCTGGCGATAGCCTACCTGAGCGGCCTACTCTACGGGCGGCTCAAGACCTTGGAACTCAGCGAGCTGTATAAGCGCTAGCGACATGCTCTACCTGCTCCTTATCTTTTTTCCGATCACGATTGCGCTAAGCACCTTTGTGCTGCGGCGGCGCACCGGGTTGGTGATCTTTATTGCCCTGGGTACCGTGCTGACCCAGTTGTTGATCGCGACCCAAATCCCGGTGGACGACCCGACGCGCTTGCTCGGCGTGACGCTGATCCTGAGTGCGCTGAGTCGCACGTTCTTGCTGGTCTTTCTGACGCTTGGCGGTTTTGCCTTTGTCGCGGCATGGCATCTGCCCCACGGCGAAAACTTCGTCCCCATTACCCTGTTGATCCTGGCCCAAGTTGGCACCGTGCTGCTGCTCCAAGACCCGTTCATCACCACGCTGCTACTAGCCTTGACGGGCCTCACGGCGGTGTTGGCGATTGTGGATTTACCAGCGGGCGCAAGTGTGTTGGTGGGTACGCGGGCGATAGCGGCGGCGCTCAAATATCTGGTGCTGATGGTCGTCGCGGCGGCGCTGATGTACGTCGCCTTTGTGCTTACCGACATCTTCCGGCCCGACGAACTGCCGGGACGCATTTCGCCCGCCCGTTTCATCTTGGCCCTGCTCAGCGTAAGTTTTGCCCTGCGACTGGCGCTCGTGCCCTTCCACACTTGGTTGACTGATCTGGTTGACTTTGCCGAACCGCTGGTGGCGGGGATCGTGATTACGCTCCTAAATACGACCAGCCTGCTGGTGCTGATGTTGGTCTTTCAGACTTTCCCGACCTTGTTGTTTGAAAGCGAAGTGGCGCTCAGCATGATGCGCCTCGGTGCGATTGTGAGCGCCGTGGTGGCGGGCGCCCTTGCACTGGCCCCGGCGAGTCTGCGGCACACGTTAGCCTATCTGGTACTCTACAACGGCGGTATGGTATTCTATGGCCTTGCCTCAGCCTCGCCGGTGGGGCTGGCGGGTGCGATCTTTGGAGCCTTGAACCAGACCGTCGCGGTGCTGCTGCTCTTTGTCAGTTTGGGCCTGTTGGAGCGGCCCGACGGGCGTGCCCCAAGTGCGTTGCGCCACGACTTGCTCCGCCGTTGGCCCGTGGCGGGCGCGGGCCTCTTGGCGGGTGGCATGGCGCTGTTGGGGCTGCCGCCGCTCAACGGCGCAGTGAGCCACCTGCTCCTTTATCAAGCCGCCGCCGCGAAGGGCTGGGGCGAACTGCTGCCACTGTTGGTCGCTACGCTCTTCGCAGGCGTGGGGCTGGCCCGCAGCGTCGCTGCGCACCTGCTTGGCCCTGGCGAAGAGGCCGTCGCCGCCGAGCCGTTGCTGCTCGGCGAGACGGAGTTGGATCGCCCAGCGGTGCGCCGCCTTGACCCTGAGCCACGGAGTACGGCGGCTCTGACGCTGCTGCTGCTGCTGATCTGTCTGGGCATCGGCCTCTATCCGCAGCCCATTCTGGCGATGATTGACGAAGCGATCCGAGGGCTGGCCTTTATTCGGGTGCTGTGACGGCAGTGCGCCGCCGCAAAATCGGGCGCGGCAAGCCGCACCCTTACACCATTGACCATTGTGGACATCATCATCGCCGCGTTCCTCTACCCTGGGCTGCTAACCACCCTGGCGGTGGTCAGCGTTTACGGGCTGATTATGCAGGGTCGGGCGGGCCTGCCCGCAGGCTTCGCAGCGGCAAGCAGCCGCGAAGGGCGGGCAACGTTGAGTGGCGTGCTGTTGGCGGGGTTGGGCTTAGCCCTACTGCCGTGGCCGCTGCACCCCGCCGGCGGCGTTGGCGCATGGCTCTGGGGCTGGGCTGCCTTTGAGTTGGCCTTTCTGCTGCCGCTGCTGCCCGCCATGTTGACCGGCGTACCGCGTCTAGTGCGGGCCGCTAGTCGCACGGCGCAACTTGGCAGCTTGGCGCGGGCGCTGCTTTGGGCCGCGCTGAGCGTCGCTTTGGCGCTCTACGAACGCTGGACTGGCCTCGCCTTGCTGGCGCATAGCTTGGCGCTGGTGGCCGCGCTGGTGAGTTTGCCCGCCGCCATCGGCTGGGGGCCGTTCGGCACTGAGGAGCGGATTACCCCTGGTGGGCTGACGGCGGGCTTGCCCCCGGCGGGCCAAACCCTTGACACATGGGCCAGCACCGCGCGGGCGGGCACGCTCCTGACAGCGACGTTGGTGGCGGGCCTTCCTGTGGGCGTGCTCCCACCAGCGGTCGGCTTGCTCTTGGTGAGTGGTGGGCTGGTGTTGGGGGCGGGGCTGCTCCGTAACTTCACGAGGCGACTGCCCCGCCTGACTCTCCCCGACGCACTACGCTTTTGCCTCGTTTGGTCGGCAAGCCTGACCCTGGTGGCAAGCTTGGCGCTGGCCTTCGCCCGCTAGATGGGGGATGGGGGATGGGGGATGGGGGATGGGGGTCAGGGGGTCAGCGGTCATAAAAAGGAGGCGGCATGACCGCTGTCATCGAGATTGTTAACCTGCATAAAGCCTACGGCGACCTGCGCGTGCTTCAAGGGCTGAACCTGCGCGTCGTCGCCGGGGAAGCCTTCGGGCTGCTAGGGCCGAACGGCTCGGGCAAATCCACGCTCATCCACCTGATGCTCGGCTTCCTTCGGCCCACGAGCGGGCAGATCCGTGTGCTAAGCAGTACCAATTTGGAGCGCACGCGCCCGCGCATTGGCTACATTCCCGAGCGCCAGCGCTACCATACGCGCTATACCGCCCGCGAATACCTGCGCTTCCTGGGGGCTTTCAGCGGCATGACGGGCCGGGCGCTGCGGGAACGGGTCGCTGACGAACTAGAGACCGTGGGGCTAACGGCGGTTGCCGACCGGGGCTTGGCGACCTTCTCGAAGGGCATGCTCCAGCGGCTCGGTGTCGCCCAGGCTCTGCTGACCGATCCCGATCTGCTGCTGATTGATGAACCGACCAGCGGGCTTGACCCGGCGGGGCAGCGCGAGGTGCTGGAGGTGCTACATCAGGTGCGCGTGCGCGGCCACACGGTTTTGCTCTGCACGCACCATCTCCACGAAGTCGAACGGCTCTGTGATCGAGTCGGCGTGCTGGCGGGCGGGCAAATCGCAGCCGAGGCGACGGTCGCTGACCTGCGTGGCACAGCGACGAGCTTGCACATCTCGGTGTCGCCGCTGCCCCTAGCGACCCGGGCGCATATTGAGGCGCTCGATCCGAGTGTGCGCTGTGATCCCCAGAGCATTCGCATCAGCGCGAACACGCCCGCGCTTCAGGCGGCTGTGTTGCGCGCCTTACTTGACACAGACGCGCAGATTCTGGCGCTGGAACCCATCGAGCGCCCGCTCGATCAGTTCTATCGGCAAGCCGTGCGGGGCGAACTCGCGCCGCCACCGCCGCTGCCCCCGCTTGCTCCCATTGTCGCACCACCGCCTCCGCCTCCGCCACCACCGCCGGAACCGCCGCCCGTCGTCGAACCGTCGCCTGCACTGCCGTGGGCGGCCCTGCTTGCACCCGCCGAACCCAAGAGCGGTGAAGGTGACACGTTGCTCAATGAACTGTTGAAGCAAAAGCAGGATGGGGAGGCGTAGCTTGCCCTTCGCCTGGGCTAAAGCGCTTTGCCGTTTGAGCAAATGCGCCGCTTGCTATTGCGGCAAATAGGCATGTTTCAACCCAGCTTTGCAGGTTGGGCGAATGCACCGCGTCCTGTTGCGGCAAATCTGTAGTCTGAAACATGCCTTAGACAAAGTTTGCGGCTACGTTACCGTTTGAGCACACGCAAGGCGTTCTGATGCGCTTGCCCTGACCCCTGCCCCCCCTGACCCCTTTGCCCCTGACCCCTGACCCCTGACCCCTTGCCTCTTGCCCTACAGGCCAATTCTGTAAGCACCCCGTAACCTTTTGCACAATGAACCGTTTGTAAGGGTGTTGCCATCCACCTCAGTGGCCCGCAATACACTTAAGGAGGAACTTTGATCTAGACGACGCCAATCTCCCAAACGAGTTCGACTTGTGCGTCCTACCCGTTGCAGAACGCTCGTCACTGGAGAGCATCCCGACTTGCGGAAGGTCGCACCCACGCTGGAACAGTGGCCTGCCAGTGGCGAACTGGCCGTCTCGATGGTAGCTACGAGACGTAAAACCAGCCTGTGGACTAGCGGTAAGAGTATCCCGCAGAGGACACGCTGGGAAAAAGTAGGTATTTTGTGGTGATCACCATGGGATTACCTAGAAGGTAGCAGCAAAGACAGTCAGTAACCCACGGCGAAAGCTCGTGGGCTTGGGCCTCGGTTCAAGCCGGTGCTGACCAGTCTCAGCCACCAACCTTCGGGTTGACGGGGCTAGGCTAGCGGCAAGTGTTCACGACCTACCGGCGGGTGCCGCGCCAGCCTGCCGCTCTAGAACCTGGACATCAACCAACGGTGCGGGAAGCCGTGCAGGTGTTCTTGGGATAGTACCGACCGCTAGCGTTGACGAGGCGAACGTACCCCGCAAGGGGAGCCTTTACCGGCAACAGGTCTGACGGTCTTCCTGGGCTTTACGGCCAAAAAGACCGTCTCCATCCTCTAAGCCCGTGCAAGCAGGCGCTGAAGCGGGCTAAAGCATGGCGCTCCTCCCACGGCGGTTCCTGAGCCTGTCGAAGGAAAAGCTCCTGGGTTTCCGCGCCTAAAGGCAAGTATTCTATGGACGTCCGCGCACTGGCCCGAAGAATGTTGCTGTTGGTGGCGTTCCTCGCCCTCGCAGCCGCCCCCACCCTCAACTTCGCCCAAACTCCCACCTCGAACGACTCCCCTGGCGGCGAGGGTAAGGAGGTCAAGGGCCTTGTTGAGGCTGTTCCGCCCGTGGACTCCTCGGCCGATGGTCGCGTCGGTGAGTGGAAGGTGAATGGTACCGTCTTCTCCGTTGCTAGCACGACCCTGTTTAACGGTTTCGGCCTAGGGCGGCCTGAGGTTGGGCGTTGCGTTGAGGTGAAGCTCACCATCGCTACGCCGCCAGTAGCTCTATCAATCAGCCCCGACGATAGCTGCACTCATTCCAGCCTGCCCGGCGAACCCGGCCAGCCCGGCCAGCCCGGCGACTCGGGCGACCATTCGTGGCGCGGTACGGTCACAACGGTAGCAGCCAACGGCTTCTCTGGCGACTGGACCATCGGCGGTAAGGTCTTCAACGCGAGTGCTGCCACGTTCTTTGTGGGCTTCGGTGCCACCCCGCCCGTCAGTGGGGCTTGCCTTGAGGTGGATTACAACCTCGCGGGTACCGTCAATCAGGCGTCCAAGATCCAGGCCGAGGAAGCCAGGGACTGCAGCCAGACTGGGCGCGCCCCCTTGCCCTCCGACGAGCATCTCTACCGCGCTAGGGTTGACCAGCGCCCCACCGGCTCGCGCTTCGGCACTTCTTGGGTCATTGGCGGCAAGACCTTCGAGGCCGTC
>CAIRDL010000591.1 GCA_903877345.1 uncultured Oscillochloris sp.
AGCGCCGAAAGCGACTTGGCATGCGGCTGGTCAACTCGGGCAACAACTGGCCCTTGCCGCCAACCCACTTGAGGAAAGGACGAGCTGGCACCAGTCGCTCCGGGAATGGGGTCGGGTTGGGCCGGGGGCCACCGCCCTGCTAGGGACACTGAGGCCGGATTATAGCATAGCCCTTGGGCGGGTGGCGCGTTGGGGCTGGTTTACAATTGAAATCTGCCCTTTGCGGCTTTGCGGCTTTGCGTCAGATCGCTGGACTGTAAAGCTGGATTGAAGCATGCCTTAGGACTCCTCCTCCCGCGCAAACGTTCGCTGAAGCAGCGCCGCCAGCGCTTCGGCGGTTGGGCGCAGCGCCTCGGGGTCAGTCGCACTATCAATCACCCAAAACTCAGCGCCAACGACCAACTCCAGCGCGATGGTGGGCCGCACTTGGCGCAACGGCCAACCCGTCGCCAACGCCCGCCGCCGCAACCGCAGCCCGCTAATCTGGGTAAAAGTCAAAACCTGGGTGCGTTCCGCGCCCACCTTGCTGCCCTGATGAAACGTGAGCGTCGCAGCCTCACGGTCGCAGCGGATCCGGTTGTAGGTGGTCAAAATGGCATACCCACCCAAGAGGCGCTGGTAGCCCAACAGCCCGAACAGCCCCGCCACCACAGCGGCAAGGCTCGCCACCGCAAAACCCGCCCCGGTCGCTGCACTGATCAGCCCGCTGACCGCCACGACGACCGCCACCAACACCAACCCGCCCCCGCCGACCAACAGCCGCCACGCCGCCACGCGGTTCAGCGCAGGCCGCGACACAAGGCGCAAACAGTCTGCCGTGCGCTCCGCCACCGTGTAGTACGGCTCGCGCCCCAAGCGTCGCCCCAACTGCTGCCGCGTCCCGCCAACCGTTCTGGGCTGACCCTGGGCCAATTTAGCCATTTGCATTTTTCCTCAAGCTATGCTAGACTACGAACCGTCATCGGGGTTTTGTGCGGGAGTGGCTCAGTTGGTAGAGCGGCACCTTGCCAAGGTGCAGGTCGCGGGTTCGAACCCCGTCTCCCGCTCCACACTTTGATGGACCAGGGCCAAGTCAACAATGGCGTTGACTTGGCCCTTCGTCTGTCAAAAATCACCCGCCCGACCCACAAGCTTCCCTCTGGCACTTGCAACCTCGGCTTAAAGGCAAACTTTCTATGAATGACCATCACCCCGACAAAAGCTCCGCCGAGCGCTACGATCCGACGGTGCTTGAACCACAGTGGCAGCAGCGTTGGGCCACCGACAAGCTGTATCAGACTGGCCCCGCCGACGAACGCCCCAAGTATTACATCCTCGATTTTTACCCCTACCCTTCCGGTGAGGGCTTGAGCGTCGGCCATTGCCGCAACTATGTCCCCACCGATGTCCTCGCCCGCTATCACCGCATGAAGGGCTATAACGTCTTGCACCCGATGGGGTGGGACGCTTTTGGCCTGCCGACCGAGAATCAGGCGATTAAGACGCAGACTAACCCGGCGGTGCTGACCAAGCGCTACGCCGCTAACTATAAGCGCCAGATGAACTTGATTGGTGCTAGTTATGACTGGAGCCGCGAAATCACGTCGTCTGAGCCGGAGTATTACCATTGGACGCAGTGGATCTTTCTGCGCCTCTACGACCATTGGTACGACCCCCGCGCCGACCAGGCTCGCCCCATCACCACGCTGGAAGCTGAACTGGCAGAACACGGCACCGCGAAAATCGGGCTGCCCCTGTCCGAACGCGCCATCAGCGCCGCCGAATGGCTCGCCGCGACCCCGCTGCAACGCCAGGAGATCCTGCGCCGCTTCCGCTTGGCCTATCGCGGCGAGGCGACCGTGAATTGGGATCCGGTGGATAAGACGGTGATCGCCAATGAAGAGGTCAGCCCCGAAGGGCGGGCGTGGCGTTCCGGCGCTTTGGTCGAGCGCAAGGTGCTGCGCCAGTGGTTCTTCCGTATTACCGCGTTTGCTGACCGCCTTCACCGTGATTTGGACACCGTAGACTGGCCGACGCGCATTGTCACGATGCAGCGCAACTGGATCGGCAAGTCCACCGGCGCGGAGGTCATTTTCAAGACTGAGGACGGCACCGACATTATCGTTTTCACCACGCGGCCCGATACGCTGTGGGGTGCGACCTTTATGGTGTTGTCGCCCGACCATCCGTTGGTGGCGCATGTCACCACGCCCGATTGCCACGCGACGGTGACGGCGTATGTTGAGCAGGCGCGTGCGAAAAGCGCGGTGGTGGTTACGGTTGAAGATAAAGCGAAAACAGGTGTCTTCACCGGCGGCTACGCGGTTAATCCGGTGAATGGCGCGCAAATTCCGATCTGGGTAGCCGACTATGTGTTGATGGGCTACGGTACCGGCGCGATTATGGCAGTGCCCGCCCACGACGAGCGCGATTTCGCCTTTGCGCTGAAGTTCGGCCTGCCGATTATTCCCGTCATTCAGCGCCCCGATGACGCCGCCCGCTCCGTGCTGCACCCCGGCACCTACAGCGCCGAATTGCCTGCCAAACTGACCGAGGCTGGGTTCCGTTTCAGCGAAGATGCAGGCCAATTGGTGGTTGAACTAACCGGCGCGCAGGCGCAAGCCTACGCCGCGTTGGTGCGCCCGCAGCTGCACAACGGGTGGACTGAGGTGGTCGGCGCGGGTTGGCTGGTGATCTTCCCCGACACGGTGATTGCGTTTGATTCGGCTGATGCTGACGCCCGCATCAGCGACCGCATTCGCACCGCGTTGCAGGTTGATGCGTTGCCCAGTTTCATGGCCTACCTCGTCACCGTGCCCGCCTACCAGGCGTTGGTCTTCCATACCGAGACCGGCACGCCGATCAACTCAGGCCCGATCAACGGGCTGCCCGGCGCTGAGGCCATCACGCGCACGGTGGCCTATCTGGAGGCGCACGGCTTGGGTCAGGGCCGCCAGAACTACAAGTTGCGCGATTGGCTGATTAGCCGCCAGCGCTATTGGGGCACGCCCATCCCCATCATTCACACCGAAGATGGCCTTGAGGTGCCAGTTGCTGATCCCGACTTGCCCCTGACCTTGCCCGGTGTTGACAGTTACGAACCGACCGCCACCGGCGAGTCGCCCTTGGCGAAGATCCCTGCGTGGGTTGATGTCACGCTGCCCGACGGGCGCACAGGTCGCCGCGAGACTGATACGATGGGCACGTTCGCCTGTTCGTCGTGGTACTTCCTGCGCTTCATCGCGCCGCACAATACCCAAGCGCTAGGCACCACGGCGGATTTGGCCTACTGGCTGCCCGTGGATATGTACGTCGGCGGGGCTGAGCACGCCGTGATGCACCTGCTCTACGCCCGTTTCTGGACGAAATTTCTGCACGACTACGGGCTTGTGCCGTTCATTGAACCCTTCAAGGCGCTGCGCAACCAGGGCTTGATCTTGGCTCCGCCCAAAGAGGTTGACGGTCAGATTATCATCGAGAAGATGTCGAAGTCGAAGAATAACGTCATCACGCCCGATGAAGTGGTGGCGAAGCACGGGGCCGATGCGCTGCGCGGCTACGAGTGCTTCATCTCCGATTTTGAAGCCTCGGTGCCCTGGAGTACCGATGGCGTGCCGGGGGTGCGCCGTTGGCTGGAACGGGTTTGGCGCATCGTGCTCAGCCCTGGGGAGGTGGGCGACCAACCCGGTGCCTACAGCGAACGGCAACTCCAGCGCCTCACCCACCAGACGATCCAGCGCGTCGAGAACGACCTCAAGGCGTTTAAGTTCAACACGCTGGTTTCAGCCCTGATGGAGTTCACCAACGGCATGTATAAAGCCCGCGACGCCGGGTTGGCAAGCACACCCGCCTGGGGAAGCGCCATCGAGACCCTGTTGCTGCTGACCGCTCCCGTGGCCCCGCACATCACCGAGGAGCTATGGGCGCGTATGGGGCGCTCCTACAGCATTCACCAACAGGTCTGGCCCACCGCTGACCCGGCCCTGGCTGCCGAGGATGAAATCGAGATCGTCCTCCAGGTCAACGGTAAGGTGCGCGACAAGCTAACAGTGCCTGCGGAGGCCGACGAGGCACAACTGCACGCCTTGGCGCTTGCCAGCGAACGGGTCAAGAGCCACGTTGGCACCAAGACCATTCGCAAAGTTATTGTCGTGCCGGGCAAGTTGGTCAATCTGGTGGTGGGCTGAAGACCGCTGACGGCTGACCGCTGACCGCTGACCGCTGACGGCTGACGGCTGACCGCTGACGGCTGACCGCTGACCGCCGGCACCTGACCGCCGACAACTGACACCTGACAACTGACACCTGACAACTGACACCTGACCGCCGACACCTGACCGCCGACAACTGACACCTGACACCTGACAACTGACATATGTTAAACCGACGGCTCCTGAACGCCTATCTAATTCTGTTCGCGGGCATAATCCTCTTTGTGGTGCGGCGCTTCGTACTGCCGACGTCATTTGAACTCGCCGGGGTACCCTTCGAGATCGCCGTGCCGTCAGCTCTCAACGCATGCTATACCAGCCCGGAGCTAAGCATGTGCAGTGACGGGATATTCGTCACCCTGACGATTATCGGTGTCACAATGGTTGCCGGGTGGGGCAGCGTGGGGCGCATGATCTTCGCCGTGATTCTCGCCCTGCTGCCCACGGGGCTGTACTTCACTCTTAGCCCCATCGTGCTGCCCCTGCTCCTGCTCTTCCTGCTGCCCCTCGCCCTCGACTTTGGCGTGCGTCTGCTCGTGCCTGCCCAACCGTAGCCCAAGCTCTCAGGCGAGGTGTTTGACGAGGCACCAGCGATTCTCGCCGGGGTGTGCCTCGTAGTGCAGTTCGTCAAGCAGCGTGCGGGCGAGGAAGAGTCCGTAGCCGTGGACTTGCATCTCGTCGAGATTGGGATCAGGCACAAGCGCCGGGTCAAAGGCGAGGCCACTGTCGCGCAGTTCGATCACCATCCGTTGCGGGTTCGGCTCGATAAGCAACTGGGCGATAATGCGCCCGCTGCCGCCGCCGTAGGCGTGGCGCACAATGTTCGAGCTAATCTCTTGGGTGGCGAGTTGCAGGCTGTAGGTCGTCTTGGTGGGATCGGAGAGATTGACCGTGCGGGCGACCAGTTCGGCGATACACTCACTGAGAATGTGGAGATAGGCGGCGGTGGCCGGGATGTCGAGCCAGATACGTTCTGCACTCACAGAAAAATCCTTTGGACAAGGTTTGCGGCTACTTTACAGTTTGAGCACACGCAAGGCGTGCTGATGCGCTCGACCTGAAACCTGAAACCTGGCCCCTGAAACCTTGTCTTAGGTGCGAACTATGCCACATGGCCCACACCGGGCTTGCCCCCATCGTACGGCATGTGTCCTGCGCCTGCACGTAGTTCTGCTCTGACAATTTGATTACAACATCGAGGGAAGTTAAAGGCCCAGATATGCAGCGCGCACATGATCGTCCCGCATCAGGGTCGCCGCCGCCCCTTCAAGCTCGGTGCGACCTTGGGCCAGCACATAGCCGTAGTCACTCACGGCAAGCGACATTTGCACGTTCTGCTCGACCAACATGATGGTGATGCCAAGCGCCTTGAGTTGCTGGAGGTTCTTGAAGAGTTGGAGTACCAGCACCGGCGCGAGGCCGAGCGAGAGTTCGTCAATCAGCAGGAGGGTGGGTTCGGCCATGATACCACGCCCAACGGCTAACATCTGCTGTTCGCCGCCGCTCATGGTGTTGGCTTTCTGCGTAAGACGATCCTGCAAACGGGGAAACATCGCGAACACCCGCTCAAGGTTGCGCTTAAGGTGCGGTCGCCCCCGCCGATTGGTCGCCCC
Source organism: uncultured Oscillochloris sp. (assembly GCA_903877345.1). GTDB lineage: Bacteria > Chloroflexota > Chloroflexia > Chloroflexales > Chloroflexaceae > CAIWXH01. The sequence goes on from CAIRDL010000591.1 coordinate 5,804, forward strand.
CATCTCTAAATTCTCTAGCACGGACATATCACCAAAGAGTTGGCGGCCCTCAGGTACCAGCACGAGACCCCGTTCGGCGCGTTTGTAGGCGGGCAGGCGACTAATGTCGTGTCCCTCAAAGCGCACGTTGCCGCTCCAAGGGCGCAATTGCCCCATCACCGTGCGGAGCAGGGTCGTTTTGCCGACGCCGTTGGCCCCCACCAGACAGGTCATTAGGCCCGGCTCAAGTTTGAGGGCCGCGCCCCACAGGATTTGTACGTCGCCGTAACCGGAGGTAATGTCGTTGACTTCGAGGATGGGCATGGAGGGGACTCCATTGTAGATTTTAGACAAGGTTTCAGGGGTCAGGTTTCAGAAGTCAGGGGAGTGCATTGGCCCGCATAGATGATGTTCCGGCTGATCCCTGACCCCCTGACCCCTGAACCCTCAACTTAGTTCGAGTGTACGCTCATAAAAATCCGGCGCGGAAACCCGCCCCTTTTCCTTCGGCAGGCTCAGGAACCGGGGTGGGAGGAAGCGCCGTCTCCGGGGTAGGTATAGCCATCTGCCCGATGCAGATGGGTAAAGAAGCGATGGTTGAGTCCCTGAATCGTGCCGGTGGCGGTGGTGATGTTGAAGCTGCCGGTGGTTCGGACGGCCACCCGCCCGACATAGACACCAACCTTCGTGCCGGTGGTGACGACGGCGCGTACCATATCGCCCGTCTTGAAGCCCTTCACCACACGAGCGCCCTTCGGGCCGGTGCGCGGAAAGCCGTACTTGTCCATCCGGCACGCCTGTCGTGAGCCGTGGCCCGTCGCCCGAATGAGGAGCGGTTGGACGCCGCGCACCTCCAGCCCATGCGGCGTGCTGGCCCCGACACATGCGGCGTCGTGCCAATGGGTCTTCGCCAGCCCCAGGCGGGTGCGGTTGTACTTGGTGCGCCCGCCCGTGCCGACCTCGACAAGGAGGCCAGTCGCCGTCAACCGTTGATACAGTACCCACCGAGTTGCATTCACCGCCGCCGCGTCTTTCAGCGGGCGGCGGGCCTGGGCCTGAATGTCCAGATGGCCAAACTCAGCAGCGGTCTGTGTCCCTTTGCGGATGTTGCACGGTTCACAGGCGAGGGCCAAGTTACTGACTTGGTCTGATCCGCCACGGGCGCGTGGAACGATATGCTCGATCTGCAACGGGATCTCTTTCGCGCCGCAGTAGGCGCAGCGACGGCCCCATTTTTCCATCAGATACTCGCGCACCTCGTAGCCAGCCAATGTACCCTGTTGGTAGGCCACCCCGCTGATCTCGGCATCCTGCATGAACTGCGTGTCAAAACGCACCAACTCGGTGCTGATGGCGGTGATTGGCACGAACCGTCGCAGCCGGTTGACCCAGGTAAGGGTGGTCTCAACCCGATGCTGAAGCGAAGGAGCCAGCCAACCCTCGGGCCTGCGCCGGTTGAGGAAACGAGGTTGGCGGTAGCGCGTCTTGCGCTGGCGGCGTGAACGGCGACTGGCGCGCCGGGTGAGCAGCCGGTCACGGATCTGCTGCCCTCGGTGGGTCAGCTCGCCCGCCCACACAACCCGCCCGCTCTCCTCGGCCACGACGGCGATGCCCGTGGTCTTGGAGCCAGGGTCGAGCTTTAGGCGGTGCGGGTGGGTGACGCTCGCAACAGCGGTGCGGTCGTGCACGATGATGGTGAACGGATACGTCCGAAAGACTGAGGCTCGCCCACACCTCAGGAGGTGATCGGCCCGATGAAACGTGGTCGGGTCAAGTGGGGTTCGGTCGGTTGCGAGTACAAACACCATAAGGATTACTCCTCAGTCCCCTTACGGGGTACGTTCGCCTCGTCAATGTCCTCGGGGCTTGTCATGCCAGCTCTCTCCTGCCCTTGCCCCAGGCAGGTGTGATGGCTGGCGATAGAGCGGCAGGCTGGCGGGGCACCCACCGGTATCGTGACCCTGAGAACGTAGCCCATTGCTGGGCTGAGACTGGTCAACTCAGGCTTGCGCTTGCGTACAAGCCACCCCGTTTACGGGGTGGTAATTGACCTGGCTCTGAAGATCCTGGGCCATGTCGGCACTGCCAAGATACGCCTCGATCACCTTGGGGTCGTTGGCGATTTGGGCGGGCGTGCCTTCGGCGAGCAGGCGTCCGTACTCCAGCACGACGATGCGATCCGAGACATTCATGATCGCATGCATAACATGCTCAATCATGATGATGGTCACGCCTTGGGCGCGGATTTGGCGCACAATCTCGACCATCGCGCCGATTTCCGCCGGGTTGAGACCCGCCAACACTTCATCGAGCAACAGCAGCACCGGACGCGCCGCCAACGCCCGCGCCAGTTCAAGGCGCTTCTTCTGGGCGACGTTGAGGCTCCCGGCGAGTTGCTCGGCCCGTTCAGCCAACCCGACGAAAGCGAGCGTTTGCGCGGCGATGGTGGCCGCCTCGCCCAAAGTGTGCCGTTCGTGGCCGAAGCACGCGCCGACCATCACATTTTCGCGCACCGTCAGTTCGTTGAGCGGGCGCACAATCTGGTGGGTGCGCGCCAAGCCCATATGGGCGAGGGCGTAAGGCTTTTTGCCCGTCACGTCTTGGTCGCGAAAGCGCACGCGGCCCGCTGAGGGCGGATAGACGCCGTTGATGATGTTGAAAAGCGTCGTTTTGCCTGCGCCGTTTGGCCCCAACAGGCCCAAGATTTCGCCCTGCGGGAGCGTAAGCGTTACGTCGCTCAGGGCATGCAGCCCACCGAAGGAGCGCGAGACGTTGTTTAGTTCTAACAGCATGGGCGCTTTCTATTAGGGGTCAGGGGTCAGGGGTTAGATTGCAGATTATAGATTGTAGATTTGTCGCGTGACCGATCCCCATCCCCCATTCCCCATCCCCCATCCCCCATTCCCCATCCCCCATCCCCCATCCCCCATCCCCCATCCCCGATCAGACCAAAAACTTCCGCAGCGCCGGGACTTTGCGCCGAATCAGGCCCACAATCCCGGCGGGGATGAAGAGCACAATCAGCAGCAGCAGCCCGCCCGCAATCGCCAGTTGCAAATCCTTCACCGGAGGATAGGTGAGCAGGAAGCCACGTAGGCGCTGGTAGCCCACCGCACCAAGCACCGCGCCGAGTACCGTACCTTGACCGCCGAGCATCACCATCACGATGGTCTCGATGGAGAACTGGAGGCGGAAGGCATCGGCGGGTTCGATGTTGCCATTCTTGAAGAAGAAAATCACGCCGACAATGCCGGGGATAATCGCCGAAAGAACGTAAGCCCACGTCTTGGCATTCGGCGTCACGACGCCCATCACCTCGGCAGCATCTTCGTCTTCGCGGATCGCCATCAGGCCCAAGCCGAATTTGCTCGTCTTGACGGCATAACTCAGCAAGATCACCGCAACACAGGCGGTCAACAGCAGCCCGTAAGCCAACCAGAGGGCGTTGGTCGCGCCGCCGTAGCTTTTATAAACCGAGAACTGAAGCGAGATGCCGGTCGCGCCGCCGAAGGGCGGGAAGTTGTTTACAAAAGCCCGCAACGCCTCGTTGACGCCGATGGTGGCGAGGGCGAAATAGGAGCCACGGAGCCGCAGAATGGCCGCGCCAAGGCCGTAGGCAAGCACACCCGCCGCCAAACCGCCGAGCGGCAGCGCGCCCCACAACGGCACGCCTTGATTGAGCGCGACCATGCCCACGTAGCCGCCGAGGCCAAAAAAGACGACGTGGCCGAAACTGACGTAGCCGGTGAACCCCAAGATGATGTTCAGGCTGCTCGCCAGAGCCAAAGACAACAGCGCAGTAAAGAACGTCTCGCGCAGACTGGCATCGCCCGTCACCAAAGGCCAAAGGCCAATCAGGGCAACGGCGACAACTGTGAGCCAGAAGCCGGGACTTGTCCAACGGGCCAACTGAACCTGCCGAGCGGTCGGCGCAGCGCGCAGTTCTTCGGTGGCGGCTTTCATCGTTTGGCTCCCAAAATGCCGTTGGGTCGCACCAGCAGAATGATGACGAAGAGCAGGAACTCAATCACCGGCACCCAAGTTGTTGGCATCACCACAGGAATAAGACCTTCGAGCAGGCCGAGGATGAGCCCGCCGATGAGCGCCCCGAAGGGGTTGCCCAGACCGCCCATCACCCCGATCACGAAACTCTTGAGTTGGTAGGTGTCGCCGGAGAGAATGGTGAAGGGGAAGAAGGTCGCAATCAGACCACCGGCAGTGGCGGCTAACAGCGCACCCAGGCCGAAACTGAGGGCCAAGATGTGCGTGCTGCTAATGCCCATCAGTTCGGCGGCGGCGCGATTACTTGACACGGCGCGGATGTATTTACCGGGGCGCGTGCGGTAGAGAAACAGGTAGAGCACGCCGGTAATCGCGCCCGAAGCGAGCGCCGCCAAAAGGCGCGTGTTCTGCACGGTGATTGGCCCCAGGCTGAAGCTGCCTAGGCTGAAATCTATGGTGCGCGGCGAGGTGCTGAAGAGCGTGGTGCCGACGCCGAGGATGATCATATTCACGGCGAAGGTGGCGAGCAGTGTGCTGAGTTGGGGCGCGTTGATGACCCGGTGGAGGGCGACATAATAGATGCCAATGCCCACCAACAGACCGCAGCCCGCCACCAGGAACAGCCCAACATAGGGATTGAACCCACCGTTGAAGAGGCCGTAGACCCCGAACATGCCAAGGGCGATGAAGGCACCGTGCGCCAGATTGGTCACGCGCATCACGCCCCAGATAAGGGTCAGGCCCATCGCGGCGAGCCCGTAGACCGAGCCGATCAGCAGCCCGTCAACCAGCGAGGCGAGCAGGAAGTCCATACGCTGTGTCTCCTTCGCCAACGGTAGATCGCAGACGACCGACGGCAGACCGCTGCCAGAAGCTCTCGGCGGTCACAACCCTTTAGCGGCAATACCGCAGAGGGAACGTTGTGAGGCGTCTTGTCATTCTGAGCGGAGCGAAGAATCTCGGTCGAGACCCTCGCTGCGCTCAGGGTGACAGCGTTCCTTCTGCACTGCTGCCTTTAGCGCATGGGGTAGAGCAGCTTCGCCGTCACGGCATCGGCGGGCCAGACGATCTGCTTAACCCGCTTGGTCGTGTCGCCCTGCCACTGAACGTACACCATCTCGTGGCCGGTCTGGAGGCCGTGCGCTTCGGCGGTGGTGTCGAACGCGATGTTCCCGTAGAAGGTCAGCAACTTCGTCTCGTCGAGCGCTTTTTTCACAGCCGCAACCTCAACACTGCCCGCCCGCTCAATCGCATGTTGAAGAATGAGACCCGCCGCGTAGCCACCGGCAGCGTGGTAGCTGGGGTCTTCGTTGTAGGCTTGCCGATATGCGGCGACGAAGGCAGCGCTATCGGGGCCAAGCCAGGCGAGGCCGAGCTTTGTGGCGGCAGCTTGATTAAAAGAAGCCTGCGGTTCCCACTGGCTCGGGCCAACGGTGCCAAGGGCGGCTTCACCCAAATCGCCAAACGTCGGTTCGGG
>CAIRDL010000592.1 GCA_903877345.1 uncultured Oscillochloris sp.
CCCGTCCTGATGCACAGGACGGGGCGGTTTGCTCTTTGCCCAACGGTCTGAACCTAGCGGCGGGGGCTTACTCGATGCCCATTTTCCGCTTCAACTCGGCGAGTTCGGCGTCAACCTCGGTCTTCTTTTCAAGCTCTTCGAAGCGCGTTTCGAGCGAACCCTGCTGAAGCTTCTGCATCGCATCAGCGCGGGCGAGTTCGTCATCCACGCGCTCCTCAAGCTGGTCAAGCTTATCCATCGCGGTGATGCTGCCCACGCGCTGGGCCGTGCGCTGGATCGCCTCTTGGGTCTGGGCGCGGTTCTTCTTGGCGATGATCAGCTCTTTCTTGGCCTTGACTTCAGCGATGCGCGTCTCAAGCTGAACCAGAGCCTCCTGCATCGCGTTGACCTGCTCCTCCTGAGCGGTTTCCTGGGCTTGATACTGCTCGGCGAGTTTCTGCGCTTGCACCTTGCGGGCGAGGGCGGCTTTGGCGAGTTGCTCATCACCAGCGCGCAGGGAGGCCTCGGCCTTGCTCTGCCACTGCGCCACCTCCGAGGTCGAGGCGATCCGGTGCTGCTCAAGCTTCGTCTCATCGGCCATTGCGGCGGCGACGCTGGTTCGCACCTCGTACAGTTCATTCGTAAGCTGCCGGAGGTACTCGTTCGCCATCTTCTCGGGGTCTTCGGCCTTGTCGAGCATCGAGTTCACATTAGCGCTGATGAGGTCCTTGATACGGCCCAAGATAGACATGCTAACCTGTTCCTTCCTAGGTGATCATCTGTGATCACCGCAAACTGCCTGCTTTGTCCTAGCGTACCGTCGGCGGGATGGACTTAGCGCCAGTCTACAGGCCAATCTTACGTCTCGACGTAGCCACGACCAAGACGGACGAGGATGACCTTGACAAGCCGGAGGTTCATGGGGCAAACGTCGTGCGCGGTCATTCTAGCATGCGCTAGAAGGTTCCACAACAGCCCGCGTAGCAGCTTTTAGCTTTGCAGCTTTGCCCCAACAGGACGCGGTGGACTAGCCCAAGTAGAGACGCAAGATTTTGCGTCTCTACTTCTTATTTGCCATACCAAGCAACTTAAAAGAACAAACGAGCGATACGCATCCCGCCGCGACCATCCTGCGGGGCGCGCACGTTGCGATAGGCGCAGCGTGCGTTGACCCGGAGGTTGCGCCAAGCGCCGCCACGCAGGACAGATGCGTTACTAGCTCGTATGTTCATTGTGTACAGCGTTTCGATGAGCAGTTCGTTCGGCAATGGATATGGCATCCGTGGCGTACTGCACCACTCCCACACATTGCCCGCCATATCCAAAGCACCGTAAGGGCTGGCCCCACTAGGGTATTGGCCGACTGGCGTGGTTTTGCCAAGCTTGGCCTCATCAGTGTTAGCGCGTCCGGCCTCCCAGGTGTTGCCCCACGGGTAGATCCGTCCATCCGGGCCACGGGCTGCTTTCTCCCACATGGCCTCGGTCGGCAGGCGAAACGCCATGCCCGTTTGGACGCTCAGCCAACAGGCGTAGGCCAGCGCCTCATACCACGTCACGCCCACCACCGGCTGATAGGCGCCGTTCCATTTCGCATCGTGCCAATGCCCAGGTGCCTTCCGTTGCGCTTGCTCGCGCCACCGCCAACCGTCGGCGTCCCAGTAGGCTTGGTTGGTGTAGCCGTCGCCTTCGAGGAAGGGGCGGAATTGGAAGTTGGTCACGGGGGTCTTGCCAAGCTCATAGCGCGGCAGGGTCAGCGTATGTTGGGGTTGTTCGCCCTGCACCCAATGGGCACTCGCCCCCTGGCGGATCGCGGCGGCGATCTGGCGATCCGTGCTGCCCATCAGGAACGAACCAGCAGGGATCTCGACCATTTCAGGCACCCAGA
>CAIRDL010000593.1 GCA_903877345.1 uncultured Oscillochloris sp.
AGGCTTCAGCCGGCTAAAGCCTTGACTCCTCTTTACGATTCCAAGAGGATTGCTATATAGACTTTCAGATAAAGAATCTGGGAGGGAGGGCGTCCCGCCCGCCGCACGTCCACGAGGGCGAGACGCCCTCGCTCCTCTCGCGCTTACGCACTGCTTACCGATGCACGGCTCGGTCATTTTTAAGCCGAACCTCCCAGATTCGCTAGCTGAACGTCTATAGACGCGCAAAACTCAGTGTTCCGGCGGCAGCAAGCCCCGTTGCACTGCGTAGCGCACGAGTTCGGCTAGGCTGCGGAGGCCAAGCTTGCGTAAGACATTGGTGCGGTGGCCGTCTACGGTGCGGGCGCTGATGCCAAGCTGCTCGGCAATCGCGCCGCTGGTCAAGCCCATAGCCACGAGAGTCAGCACAGCGCGTTCACGCCGCGTGAGCGTGTCGTAGGGATCGAGGGCCGTCGGTTGGGCATACGCTTCAATCACCCGCCGCGCCAGGGCTTGGCTAAGGTAGCGCTGACCGGCGATGACGTCGCGCACTGCCGTGACCAGTTCGTCAGCCATGCTTTCTTTCAACACATAGGCCAGTGCGCCAGACTGGAGTGCCTCGCGCACGTAGCGCTCGTCGGCGTACATCGAGAAGACCACGATCCGGGTATGCGGTACGAGGTGATGCACCTGGCGGATCACCTCCAAACCGCTCTGTCCAGGCATCACCAGATCGGTCACCAACACGTCTGGCTGCTGCTGTTGCGTGTAGGCCACGGCCTCGTCACCTGTGGCGGCCTCGGCGACGACGCGACAAGGCAGTTCGTTTTCCAGCACCAAGCGCAGGCCCGCCCGCACAATCTGGTGATCATCGGCTAGCACAATACGCCATGCGCTCATGGTAATGCCTGGACAGTCGCTGCCTGACCCGCACAGGGGAGGTCAGCCAACAGACGGGTGCCGCCTCCTGGTTCCGCCTCGATCGTCAATTCGCCGCCGAGGAGCCGAGCGCGTTCACGCATTCCGGCCAAGCCGCTGGTTGCATGGGCACGCAACGCCGCGCCAACATCAAAGCCGCGCCCGGAATCCATCACCTGGATCACCAACCGCGTATTAACCACCCAGACCTGCACGGTAGCTGTCGCCACTTCGGCGTGTCGCGCAACGTTGGTCAAAGCCTCTTGCACAATCCGGTAGGCGGTTAGTTCGACCAGAGGCGCAACCCGCAGGTCGAGGCCCGCCTCTTGGAAGGTAACGGCGATGTTGGTCTGCTCGGTATAGCGCTCCAAGTACCAAACCAACGCGGCGCGCAGGCCCAGATCATCAAGGAGCGTCGGGCGTAGATCGAGCGAACGGCGACTAATGTGGGCGATCAGGGCACCCACTTGGCGGCGTGCCTCGCTCAAACGGGCCTCAAGGAGCGACGGGGGTAGCGTCGCCCCGATACTCAAAATGAGATTCAGTCCGGTCAGGGTTTGGCCGATTTCATCGTGCAGTTCACGGGCCAAATGGCGGCGTTCTTCCTCTTGCACCGTCACGAGACGTTCGCCGAGCGCTTGCAAGCGTGCGTGGGAGGTGCGGAGTGCTTCTTCCGCCTGCTTGCGCTCCGTAATATCGCGGCCAAAGACCGTCACCCCGACAATCTGCCCCTCGGCGGTGGTAATCGGATTGAAGTGATAGTCCACCAATCGTTGCACGGCCCGAAAGCGGGTCGGCACTTCCACACTAAATCGAGCGCCGCCGAGCGCCTGGTCATAGTAAGCCTGCCATTCCGCCAGCGCTGCCGCAGGGAAGGACGGCAGCAACACGCTCTCGCCGGTTGCTAGGGTGCGCCCAAGCACCTGCGCCACATACTCTTGGTACAGCCGATTACCGACGATTAAATGGTACGCCGGATCGACTGACCAGATCGAACCGTCGGTATTCTCGATCAGCGCCTCAAGATTCTGCTGATTCGTGCGGAGCGCCTGCTCAGCCTGGACGCGCTCAGTGATGTCATCGAAGGTGGTATAGACTTGGACAGGTTGGGTGGCACCGGGGGGCAGTTCGGGGACTGCATTCACGGAAAGCCAATGGTAGGCATCATCCTGCCAATGGTAGACGCCCATCAACACATTACGCACCGCCTGCCCAGTGCGGAGCGCGACCATCGCGGGGTGGGTTTCGCCAGGGAAGGGCGAGCCATCGCTGTGGATCGCACGCCAGCGCGGATCAAGCGATGTGCGCCCCTGCATCTGGGCAAGGGTCACGCCCAAGATACGTTCAGCCGCCGGGTTACAGGCGCTGATCTGCCCATCGGCGGCCTGATAGACCACGCCCTGCGCCATCGTCTCGAACAGGGTATGGTATCTCGTTTCACTGGCTCGCAGCGCCGCCTCGGCCTGTGTGAGGGCCACGGCGCGGTGTGTTTGAGCGGCGAGAGTGGCCTCGAGTTTCGCATTGCGGGCGCGTAGGCGGGCCAGTTCAAGCTCAGGGGAAGGTAGCGAAGCCATAGGCGTGCTCCGGTGCCGCGTACCCGGCGGGGTTTTTACAGGCGAGGCGCACAGGCATTGTACTGCACTACAACGCTTAGGTAAGGTTTCAGGTGCGAGGTTTCAGGTTTCAGGTCGAACGCATCAGGATGCCAAATTCTGGCCTGAACGGTTTGGCCCGCTTGAACTTCCGGTAGAGAAAACTGACGATCAGCGGCGCAGTTTCTTTTTGGATGAGGCGCAAACTCGGGGCGGAACGGAATTCGTGTTAGAGACGAGTATTGTCCAAAAATCGCCTCAGCGGAGCGTCACAACTGTAGGTCTTCAGATAATGATTCTGGGCGGAGCGAGGGCG
>CAIRDL010000594.1 GCA_903877345.1 uncultured Oscillochloris sp.
CAGGTGTTGCCCCACGGGTAGATCCGCCCATCGGAACCACGGGCGGCTTTTTCCCACTCGGCCTCGCTCGGCAACCGAAATTCAATGCCGGTCTGCTTGCTTAGCCAGCGACAGTAGGCCACCGCCTCGAACCAGCTTACGCCGACCACCGGGTAGTCTGGGCCATTCCACGTCGCGTCGTTCCATAAGGAAGGCTGCGTGATCTTTTCTGCCTGCCGCCACGCCCATCCCGCCGCCGTCCAGTAGGCTTGGTTGGTGTAGCCGTCGCCTTCAACGAATTGGCGGAATTGGGCGTTGGTCACCTCGGTCTTACCGATCCAGTAGTCGGGCAGGGTCAGCGGGTGCTGGGGTTTCTCGTCACTACTAGCCTGCGTATCGGAGTCGTTGCTGCCCATTAGGAAGGAGCCAGCGGGTACTTTCACCATTGCCGGTGTCCAGGCGGGTAGGGCGGTAGGCGGCACCGTCGTTCGCACACCCGTTGGCACCACCGCAACCGCGACGGTCGTCGCAACAGGCGCACTGGTGGGCGGTTGGGAGGCACCTCGGCCCGCAAGAGCCAGGGCAACCACCGCGATGAGCGCCATCATGCTCGCCACCACGCCCAAAACGATGACCAGTGCTGGCGATGGTGCTGGCTTCGGCGGCGGCGCTTGACGGCGCAGGGTTTGCCCCACCAACGCTTGCCGAAACGCCTCAACATCAGCGTAGCGCTCCGCCGGTTTCAGGCTCAGCGCTTTCGTCACGGCGGCGGCAACGTGCGGCGAAAGCCGGGGGTTTACGCGCTGCGGCGGTGGCAGCGGGTCGGCAGTCGGCGTTTTGATACGGTCGAACGACGCAATCGGCATCTGCCCCGTCAGCAAATGGTAGAGCGTCGCCCCCAGACTGTAGACATCACTCCGCTGGTCAGTATGGCCCGGTGCCAGCGGGTGCTGTTCGACCGGCGCATAGGCTGGCGTCAAGCCCATCCGCGAAGACTTCGTCGTGTCCGTGCCTTGCTTAAACAGGCCGAAATCTACCAACTTAATCCGCCCGCTCGGCGTCAGGCGCACATTCGCGGGCTTCAGGTCGCGGTGAATAATCGGCGGCTGTTGGCGGTGCAGGTAGGTCAACACCTCGCAGAGTTGCAGCGCAAAGCCGAGCGCTTGGGTCTCCGGTAGCGGGCCGGATTCAGTATCCAATACATCTTGCAAGCTTTGACCAGGGATGAACTCCATCACCAAATAGCCGTTGCCCTGTTCAACAAACATCGCCGCATAGTGGGGCAATTGGGGGTGCTGATGCTGTTGCAGGGCCGTAAATTCCCCCTGAAAGCTGAGCATCCCGCTGGGGTCGAAACTCTCTTTGAGCGCAACGTGGCTCCCGGGGTGGTGCAGGTCTTCTGCCTCATACACCGCGCCGAAGCCGCCCCAGCCAATGACCCGCTTAATCTGGTAGTGGCGCACCAGCGTGCCTGGGTTGTGGAGGCGCAACGCAGAGCGCAGGCTCGCCCCACAGCGTTGGCATTGGGTGGCGGTATCAGGATTTTCGGCCCCACAGCTATCTTTACAAATCTGCATGGTGACCTTTCGCACGTAGCTTCGGTTCAGCCCCGGCGGCGCGCAGTTCGCACCACACGCCACCGTGGCTCACTGGCCCCATCCCGACGTTCGGCGTAGGCCTACTGGCGGGGGCAGGGGCGGTTTGTCTTCGGCAGCGGCAAGACCACGCTGCCAGGAACCAGCCTGTCATTCTCTCGCTGGGGCCGCGCCGCCGCCCGTGAGCAACGGCCTCATCTGGCCCCGACGACCCGCCGAATGATTGGCGACCCGCAACCCTTTGTTGTTGTTGCGGTCACGCGGGTTGTTGTTGTTGCGGTACGCCCCGCGCACGTTTCACGACGGAAGACCCTCCCGCCGCGCCACCCGGAGGTGGGTCGGCTGATCCCTCTAGCGCACGGCCCGCAGGCCGGCGACAGCTTATTCTAACGCACGCAGCCAGCCGCCAAGTAGACGACCGATTTCGCTGGTGCGCCGCGCTCCTTCCTCGTAGGGTTTGAAGGCGAGAACCTGAAGATCACGGGCGAGCCGCAGCAAGAGCCGCAGTTCGCCCAACGCGCTGTCGGCTTCGCGGAGCAGCGCGGCCCGGTTGGTCGGCTCTTTGGTTGCCGCGATGAGCCGGTGTTGGAAGTGAAAGGCCGTCTCGTTGATGCGCCGCGCCAGCCCGCTGCGATGCTCATGCGGCATCTGGGCAACGAGTGGCAACAGCCAGCGCAGCAGGTCGTAGGTCTGGCTAAAGATGGGCGACTCGCCGCTCATGGCTGACGCTCCGGTGGGGCAAAGGGATGGGCGCGCAACAGGCGCGCTCGCAGCCGATAGGTGTCGGCGTGCTGCGCGTGGGCAATCCAACTGCGGAGGGAGGCCCGCAGGCGTTTGGCCGAGAGCTGGCCGGCGCGATAGGCGCGTTGCTGACGGCGCAGGCGGCGCACAAACAGCCGCACGTTGCTCCGCCGCAGGCGGCGATGGTCACGGAACAGCCGATAGCCGACAAACTCGACGCCCTCGTCCGCGTGGTAGAGCCGCGTTTTCAACGGGTGGAGCGTCAAACGCAGAGTGGCGGCACGCGCATGGAGCGCCGCGAGCGCCGCGTGCAGGGTTGGCTTCGCGTCGGCGAAAATCAAGAGGTCGTCGCAGTAGCGCACATGGGGCAACCGCAGTTCGCGTTGGAACAGCGTGTCGAAGCCGTTGAGGTAGACATTCGCCCAGAACTGGCTCGTCAGGTTGCCGATGGGCAGGCCACGCGGTCGCAGCGCAGCGAAAAGGTCGTCGCCAGGAAAAAACCGGAGCGTATACTCGCTGGCGAGAATCCCGTCGCCGCTAGACATAAGCGTCTGGCAGAGGGCAAGCGTCGGTTGGCAGGCAATATGGCGGGCCAACAACCCCATCAGCACCCCGTGGTCAACTGAGGGGAAAAATTGGGCCACGTCGGCCTTGAGCACATAGGGGTAGCGGCGCACCAACGCTTGGGCGTGATTGGCGGCGCGATGGGTGCCTTTGCCGACCCGGCAGGCATACGAGGCGTTCGAGAAACGCGCCTCGAAAATGGGCGCGATCACGCGCACCAAGGCGTGATGCACCACGCGGTCGCGGAACGGCGCGGCGCTGATCTTGCGCCGCTTCGGTTCGCGAATGTAGAACGAGCGGTAGCGCCCGGGCCGATAGCTGCCATCAAGAAGCTGCCGCTCCAATTGGAGCAAATGGCTCTCAAGGTGGCGCTCGAACGCCGCCACATCGGGCCGACGGCGCTTCCCGCGCTGTGCCGCTTCCCAGGCCGCGAAGAGGTTCTCGAAGCTCGCAATCTGCGAGAACAGGTGGTTGTAGCTCTTTGGCATTTTCGGAGACCTGCCTATAAGACCTTGTGTAAAAGCCCACCGCGATTCTTTGGCAGGCAGACCAACGAAAGTCCCTTGGGTGCATGGACACCATGCGGTGCGGGCGAACAGCCCCCGCAAGACCTGTCAGGTGCGCGCTCGGGAGGAGTTGCGTGGGTGCAACATCGTTCGTTGCGCGCACCTGACAGGTCTCCGAACGGCAAAAAAATCGCGATCCGAACAACCTTTCCGCACCCAGAACACAGAAGACAGGATTCAGAATCCAGAATCAGGGCACGAGAGAATGACTGGCGACCCGCAACCCCCGGTAGTAGTAGCCGCGGTCACGCGGGAAGAAGCCGTAGAAGCGGTACGCCCCGCGCACTAATGTTCTATCCCAATACCACCCGCCGCCACGGATCACGCGATAATCGGCGTTGGCCTCTAGATACGCGGTTTGCCACTCATCTTCAAGCTGGTATGGGTAGGGCTTTTGCCACTGCGTCGCGCACCACTCCCACACATTGCCCGCCATATCCATAGCCCCGTACGGGCTGGCTCCCTTTGGGTAGCTGCCAACGG
>CAIRDL010000595.1 GCA_903877345.1 uncultured Oscillochloris sp.
AGGTGGCCCACTTCTACGACCTGGGGCTGCGCGCCCGCGTGCTGAACCTGCCGGTGATGATGGCCTTTGTGCTGAGCCTGATCTGGCGCCAGTTGGGGTCGGTGACCGAAACGGTGCGGACCCTGAATCGGGAAGGATTGCGGTGGGTCAACGAGCGGCAGGTCTCGCAGCAGGCGGTCGAGCAGCGCTTCAGTACGGTGCCGGCGGTCTTGTTCGAGCGGGTCTTGCAGGAGGTGCTGCCGCTGATGACCGCCCGCTGGGCCAATCGCACCCGTCCGCTGCCGCCGGCCTTGCAGTGGAGCCGCGACCACTTCACGTCCGTCGCGGCCTTGGATGGCTCGACCCCGGACGCCCTGCTGCGCAAAACCGGGTTGTTGCGGGAGCGGAAGGACCCCGTGCTGGCCGGACGCATCGCCGGGGTGCTCGATGTCAGGTCTGGTATGAGGAAGACCAACAGGCCCATGACCAGCGCTTCTGGGATCGCGTGCTGGCGGGCCTGGAGCGCGGGATGCTGCGCATCTTTGACCTGGGCTTCCTGAACTTCACCCGCTTTGACGAACTGACCACTGCGGGTATCTGGGTTCTGACCCGCAAAGAGACCCGCACCGTGACGCGCACGGAACGGGTCCTGCGCACCACGGCCACCCTGCATGATCAGATCGTGCGCCTGGGTTCGAGCGCAACCAGCCAATGCACGCATCCGGTGCGGCTGGTGAAGTGGCTCCACCAGGGGAAATGGTACAGCTATCTCACCAATGTCCTCGATCCGGCGCTGCTCCCGGCCGAATATGTGGTCGCGCTGTACTGGCAGCGCTGGAGCATTGAAGATAGCTTCAACGTGATTAAGCGACGGTTGGGGCTGGCGTATTTCTGGACGGGCAGTATCAACGGCATCCAGATCCGGGTATGGGCGACGTGGATCCTGTATGCCGTGTTGGTCGACCTGACCGATGCGGTCGCAGAAGCCCTGAATCGGCCCTTTCATGCGTTGTCGATGGAGATGGTCTATCGCGGTCTGTATCATTTTACGGTTGCCTATCATCGCGGCAAGGCGGACGACCCGATCACCTACCTTGCTGCCGACGCCGAGGGCTTGGGAATCATCAAGCGCCAGCGCAAAAACCGGGGAGGAGCGACCGCGTTGCTGTACTTGACAATTCCCTCGCCACCTTAACTTGTGAGCAATGATATAAGGGGTATTTTATGCGCTTTTTGGCACATTAGTACTACGTAAGGTGAGAACTTAAGATGGCTGGTGACACGAATGTCGGGTGAGAGCCTTAGAGTCTACACTGCCTTTTCTCGAAATTCCATTCGCAGCCTGCCGTATTGCCAGCACTAACAAACCTGACCGATACTCGCCCTTTGTTTGGAATTGTACTGACGATCATCGCCTTCTGAATTATCGCGTCAATATTATCCGCCAGTTCTGCCAAGCGGGCTTCATCTCTGTTGTCGGTCACCTGAACTTCAATGTTCATATCTAGCCCCATGGCATGATATGAACCGTCACAACTGTTGATTTCCCCATAACTAGATGTCTGCACTGTTCCAGTTATGGCGGCGGTGGTGAATTCCTGTTGAACCTTATGCTCAACGGCCGATGAACCACTCCCTGTTGACCACGTCCACGCACAAGATCTATTAGTCGCGCTGTTTCCGCACGCGACCAAAAACGAGATCGTCAATAGTATTGTGATTTTTATCAGGAGTAGCAACGGCTGACGAATCATTTCGATCTCCTCGCCTTACGACAGGATTACCTTGCCACGCCACAGAAGGTATAGGGGCAGTGGATCTTCTTAATTGTCCCGTCGTGACGTGTGATTTGTGATCCGTGATCGCTCAAGGTGCGGCCTAGTCACGGTTCACGCATCACGGATCACACTTCGCTTGTGCCACCCTTCTTCGATGGGGTTCTGCTCGGGGTCGTTGGTCGCACAGGCGATCAGGGTGATCTTCCAGTTTTCGGGGGACAAGCCCGCGTTCACACGGCGATGGTCAAGATGGTACACTGGGCTTCGCGGCATCAGCCCCACAATTTGAGCAAAGGAAAACCAAGCATGATTGACTTCCAGAAGAGCGTCATTTTCAAGCTTAGCCCGATCTCGCCTGACCACATCCTCGAACCGATCAGAAAGTTTCTCATCCCCGATGAGACCGTGCTCTCAGCCTTCAAGACTGTGCGCGACCAACTGGTTTTCACCAACAAGCGGATTATCGCGGCCAACGTGCAGGGGCTGACGGGTACGAAGGTGGACTACACCTCCATCCCCTACAGCAAAATCCAGACCTTCTCAGTTGAGACCGCAGGCGTGCTCGATATGGACTGCGAACTTGAAATCTACATCAGTGCGATTGGGAAGATTCGCTTCGAAATTCGGGGTGGCTTCGACATCGTGGCCTTCAACCGGATTATCAGTTCCTACGTTTTGTAGCGGCACTGCTCGGCTTTGGCAGCGCGCACGATCATCTCCCAAGGCGTTGGAGCCAGGTGGCCTGCTCAAGCACCGCGAACGGGTGCGCTTGGGTCAGCAGGTGTTCCAGGGGGCCATCCTGAAAACTGAGGGCATAACTCACCCCCTGCACCTGCCAGATCGCGACTTGCCCATCCGGCACGCGGTGGAGGCGACCCGCTTGGTCGCCCACTGTGATCGGCGTGTCCACGCTTGGAGGTGGAATGAGGGCATCAGGGGGCGGGGCTGTTGCAGTGGTACTCGCCAGGGCGCCCGCGCTGAGATAGCCCTGCACCTGCTCCCCGGTACCAAGCGCCAACAGATAGCCGTGCGTCGTGAAACTGGAATAGGTCGGAAGCACCGCGATTCCGGCGGGCAATTGCGTCGGCCAGAGATACTGGACGGGTTGGGGCGCAAGCTGGATGGGGCTGAAGACCTGCGGATCTTCCCGCCCAAGCAAGCCAGCGAGCACTTGGTACGGCGGCGGCAATTCGGGGTGCCATTCCAGGCGTGCCCGCTCAAACCACTGGGTTAGGTAGGTGCGCCCATCGGTTGGATTTCGCTCCAGCGTCGCGCCAGTGAGCGGGTAGCCGAACAAGGCGAGGCTGCGGGTGTCGGCATCAAGCAGGGGATTCAGAAGCCCGTGTTGTTCCCAGTAGTGTTTGAACCCTTGGCCTGGGGCCTGATCACAGAGAAAGTAGCCCGTCATCGTGAACCAGCGACAATCCGCTGGCGGCCCTTGACCCGCGAGGCGCGGGGTCGGGACGAGTTGCTGGCCCAGTGAACCCAGTAACACCTCATAGGGTGGGGCATTTTCAGGGTGGAGTTCCATCCGCACCCGCTCAAAACGCTGCACAAGGTAGATCTCCGGGCCATAGAACACATAGTTCAGATCCTGCCGTTGCACCGCTTGGACGGGACCGAGCGGATAGCCAAAGAGGGCCAGCCCGCCGTTCTGCTCCCAGAATTGGCGGAAGCGCCCGCTGAGACACTGACCGGTCTCTGGGAAGCAACGGTCAGGCGCATTGCCTGCAGCGATAAGGGTGAACGGGGGCAGTGTGCCGAGCCACAGCATGCTGAACATGAAGAGCAGGAGAGCCAGTGGTCTACGCATTGTCGCACCTTCTAGAGAGATAGCGGGTTCCAATGTCGGGCGGTGAGCATGGTTTGCCATGTTTTCCGCTACTGGGATAGTTGAACCTCATCCCAGGGGAAGATCAAGCGCGTGCGTTGCCTCAGGGGGGAACAGGTCAGCATCAGGGGCGTCAGGCACCGGCAAGCGCTTGGCTGCGGCGAGTGCCCCA
Source organism: uncultured Oscillochloris sp. (assembly GCA_903877345.1). GTDB lineage: Bacteria > Chloroflexota > Chloroflexia > Chloroflexales > Chloroflexaceae > CAIWXH01. The sequence goes on from CAIRDL010000595.1 coordinate 3,761, forward strand.
ATGAGCAGCAGCGGCAGAATCCAGCCCGTAATCCCCGTCACACCCACGAGGGCTGGGTCATAGGGTGCATTGGCCTGCCCAAGCAGCACCACGATGCCCGCCGCCCCATTTAAGGCTCCGTGTGCGATCACGGCGGGCCACACACTCCCGGTCGCCAACCGAGTCCAGCCGAAGAGGACGCCCCACACCACGCACATCCCCGTCATCAGCAACCACCCGGTAGTCATATGGTTCGGGTAGTTATAGCCCAAAAGGATAACCGGCGCATGCCAGAGGCCCCAGATCACCCCGCTGAGGAGCAGGGCAGGCCATTGGCCCAAGGGGAGGAGGCGCGGGAGCAAATAGCCGCGCCAGCCCCACTCCTCGCCGAAAGCAAAGAGCGCATTGATGGCCGGGGCCAAGGGCAACAGCGCGAGTTGTCCAAGCACGATTGCCTGAATCGGCGTCTGTTGGAGGGCGGGGCCAGCCCCGGCAGCCTCGATCACCGCCCGGAAGCCGGAGAAGGTGGTCAGGTCTAACTGATAGCAGCCGAAGAGGGTGCCCACAAACGGCGTCGCCAGAACAAGGCCCATGACCCCAACCCAAGCAAACAGCCAGTACCAACCCCAGCGCCGCCCGCGTCCCAACCGCAGACCAGTGGCCTTGCGGATTCCATCGGGGAGCGGACTGATGAAGCGGGTAACAACCAATGTTGCGACCGATGGCGTGAACATCATGAGCGGCAAGAGCAGTCCGACCAAGGGATGGCGCAAACCCAGCCCACTCACCCACAATGGACTGACCACGAGCCAGGCCAACCCATACGCAAGCAGGATAAAGCTTACGAGGCCCTTCCGGTCAAGGGGACGCGCAGTAGGAGACATTCGACACTCCTCTTTCGCTAGAACATGGCGCTGGGAACCACCAACGGCAGCGCTACCGTGTCCAAGTACACCTTACAACAAAACGTGAAGGAACCGCAGACCCTGCCCCCACAACGCAGGGCTGATGCAACGTCATCGTGTGCGCCGTAGCCCAGCCAGTAAACTGGCGGGCTACGGGTACGAAGCCCTCCTTCGCGGGCTCACCGAGCCTGCTTTAGCAGGCTTCGTAAACGTAGCCGGTGGCTTCAGGATGCTGCTGGCGAATCTCCGCTCAGTGGCAGCGTGTACGCGGTGGCGCTGGAGATCAGGCTGCCGCTGTGCTACGCTTTGCCCATCGCCCGCGCACGGGCTTCGTGATTCGTCCGCGTAAAGGAGGCTCCGATGACCATGCATCCGCAAGCGCTGACCGATCGCGCGCTGGCCCAGCTCTTCCCGAACGTCGGCCAGTCGGCCCGCTCCCCCAGTCGCTTGCTGATGCCCACCAGCTTCCCGTGTATCGAGGGGCTGAAGAATCGTCAGGCGGCCGATGCGGTGCGGCGCTGTATTGATTGGAAGGACGCCCTGGCCCTGGAATTGACCGACCCTGGCTTCGATGCCTCCGTCCTGAGCGCGCACCGCTGCGCCCCACGTCCTGGGGGCCATGCGTACCCTCAATCGGCGGGAATGCCTGGGCGAAACCCTGGCCACGACGCTCCAGCAGGTGCTCTGGGAAGCTCCCGCTTGAACCCATCGCCCCATCCCCCTCGCCTGGTGGGTGCGCGATCAGCAGCGTTTCGACCACGTTCGTCTGCCGCGTACCGCCCCCAAACGCGAGGCCCTGGCGTTGGAGCTTGGGGCTGATGGCCGTCAATGGGTGCCCTGGATCGCCGTCGCCACCACCCCTGCAGTGGGGCGAACCCACCCCGCTGGGCGTGTCCTGCGCCAGGTCTGGACCCAACCGTTCTCTGCCGACGAACCCCCGCTCCAGCTGCGTCCCGCCAAGGATCTGCCGCCAACGGCACGCGTGATTGGCTCGCCCGATGCCCCAGATGCACGGCTGAGCACCAAGCGGGATACCCCATGACATGGCTCCAAGGTGCATCTGACCGCGACCGGTGACCCTGACGGGCCACACCTGATCACCGCTGGCCAGACCACGCCCGCGCCGCCCGCCGATGGGGCGGTGACGGAGACCGTGCCTCAGGCGGTGGCCGCACGCGACCTGCGGCCGGCAGACCATGGTGTGGATCGTGCGTATCCTGACGCGGACAGCGTGGTACCCAGCCACGCCCCGGGGATCGACCTGCTTGGTCCCGTCCAGCGTGCTCCCAGGTGGCACGCCCCGGCGGGACAGGGGTTCGATCGGACCGCATGCCCGATTGATTGGGCGCAGCAGCAGGGGCGCTGCCCGCAGGGTCAGCCCAGGCGGGTCTGGTCGCCCAGGCACGCTACGGAAGGGAACGCGGTGATCCCTATCCCGTTTGACCGGGGTACGTGTGGCTCCTGTGGCGAACGGCGCGTAGGTACCCAAGCGGCCCCTGGCCCACGCACGCGCAACCTGCGGCCCCAGGCGCAGCACGAAGCCCTGCACGCCGCACGCACCCGCCAGGAAACGAAGGAGTTTACGCAACGCTACAAACGACGGGCCGGGATCGAAGGTACGATCAGCCAAGGGGTTCATGGCTTTGATCTGCGCTACGCCCGCTATCGGGGGTTGGCGCAAACCGCACTCCAGCCTAGCTTTGTGGCCCTTGCCATCAATCGTACGCGGCTCATCGCCTGGTTGGCAGAACGACCGAAAGCGCAGCCCCGGCCCTCCCGCTTTGCGGCGGCGTTTCAGCATGCCGGGATGTCGCCGCTTCCGGTGTCCTGAACCCCCACAGATGCGATTCGCCAGCAGCATCCTGAAGCCACGGGCTACGCGGTACGAAGGCCGCCTACGCGGGCTCATCGAGCCTGCTTCAGCAGGCTTTGTAAACGTAGCCGAGGGCTTCAGCCCTGCGGCGAGCGGTGGGGTTGGTACCGCATCCACACCATTGCAGCACCTTTAGCCCTATGGTACACTGCCCGCGAGTTCCCGCCCGCGATGCTGGAGGTTCGTAGTTTGGCTCAGGATGAACAGCAGCCCGAGCGCCCCCAGGGAGGCCGGATCAGCCGCGATACGCTTCTCCTGATTGGTGCCCTCACCTTCTTTATCATCGCTGTCGCGCTGACGTTTGTCTTTACGCCGGGCTCCGGCCCTGGCGAGATGCTTGACAGTACGCCCAGCGCCGAGGTGGCGACTAGCCCCGGAACCGCTCAGCCCCACTCCTCCGTTGTTGCCCCAACGCTTCAGATTACGGCGGATGCCTCCTATCCTGCCCCTGCCCCTATCTTTTCCCCAAGCCCAACGACTATCACGGCTCCCGTTAGCAGCACCGTTGCGACCACGACCACCTTGGTTGGTCTGCCGGTGCCGACTGGCGATGTGAGTCTTGAGCCTACACTGACGAGGACGCAACTTGCCGGAGGCATTACGCCCACGCCGATGACGACGCAACTCGCCGGAGGCATTACACCTACGCTGACGATAAGGCCGCCCGCCGGTGGGACGCAGCCCACCTTGCCTGCTATCGGCCCCCCCACCAAGGTGCCCTATCCCGGCCCCGTTGGTGATGGCACGCCGCCGACGCAGCCCACCTTGAACCTAACGGTCGTAACACCGACGCGGGTGCCGCTCCCTGTTGCGACACCGACCATTGTCCCTCCGCCGCCCGTGTTGCCCACGGTCATCCGAACAGTACCCACGCCGCTACCACTCTTGTCACCCTCGCCAACCGTAGATTTGGCGCTCGACCCCACCGCCACCGCTGAGGCGACTGAGCCTACGCCGACTGAAGGGCCGCCGCCCCCGCCGCCTGTGGAGGTGTTGCGCGGCAATGTACGCTGGACAACCGGCCAAAGTCCGATCACGCTGCACCGCGATGTCCAGATCATTCCCGGTGCCGAGTTGACCATCGAGCCTGGCGTTGAGGTGCGGCTTGACCCCGGCGTTGCGATCTATGTGGACGGCGGACGCTTGCTCGCGATGGGCTTGCCTGGGCAGCCAGTACGCTTGGTGGGGGCGACTGGAGCACGTTGGGGTGGCCTCTTTGGCCGACCCGGCAGCTTCGTTGTGCTTGAACAGACGGTGCTGCAAGGGGGCGGGGCTAGCGGTACCGTACTTGCGGTTGATGAAGGGACGCTGATCGTGCGCGGGAGCCGCTTCAACGACAATGGTGGGGCCATCGTGCTCACGAACACCAAGGTTGAACTGCGCGACAGCGAAATTGCTGGCAATGACATGCCGTTCGGCCCCGCCTTTGAGGCCAGTTATAGCCGTGGCAATGCCGTCACCATGAGTGGCAATCGCTTCGGCGGCAATCGGCTTGGCGACGGCACGCCCCAGGTGCGCCTCAGCAATAGCAGCACCTTCGAGACACTCAGTTTGACCGTGGAGGGCAATCTGATCCGTGGCGGTGGGCCAAACCTTCAACTCAGTACGAACGGCCCCCTGACGGGCAGCATCCTCTGCAATAATCTCGTTGGCGACGGGATGGGCTTCGGCCTCCGCAGTCAGACGCTGCAAACGAGGGCGAACGGTATGCCCCTGATGGCGTTGCGCATTGAACAGAATCGCATTGATGAGCACCTGCCGCCCCTTATTCCAGTCTACTTGCGCTATGGCCTTGGGCGTGGCGCGACCAGTGAGATTCTGCTTGATATGCGGAATAACTGGTGGGGTGAGGCGACTGGCCCCTATGAGCCGGACACGAATCCACTTGGGCGGGGCGATTCGGTGGGGAATAACATCATCTTCGCGTCTTGGCTGACTGCGCCCCCGGCTTGCGCTCCGGTACAGTAAAGCCGCACCAGGCTGACTGACCGGCCCGCACAGCGACGGGGGTGTTCGTTCAGTTTCTGTATCCCTACTCGCTACTACTACCGGCGTGCCCACGTAGCGTCGCGAGGTTGCTCTCGCGCTCGTTGAGCGAACGGCGCAACCGCCATTGAAGCGTAGCAATATCGTCGGAGATTGTGTGCAGATGCAGCATCTCCTGCTCAAGTTCTTCGAGTAGCACCCGCGCTTGGAGGCCGACCGAGGTGTTGGTACGCTCAGCCGAGAGCGACCCGACCCGCTCCTGGATTGCGGCGAGCAGACCCATCAGATTGGCCCACGCCTCATTGTCCTGCACCTGGGCGCTCCGCTGGACACGAGTGCGGGTGTCGAGCCAACTCTGGATCTGGTACTGCATCGTGCCGATCCGCTCCTCGATCAGGCGCAAGGCCGCCGGATCGTCCCCTGGCCCCAAGGCTTTCTGCCCCGCCACACCAACAATCTGCTGAAGTTGGTCTTGCAGGAAGGCGATTGAGGTGCTGAGTTGCGTCTGGCGTTTGGTCACCGTCTCCTGTTCGTTGAGCATGTCGAGCAGCATGTCGCGCAGATCATCTGCCTCGCGAGTACTCCGCAGCGCCTGTTGGTGCAACAGGTGGGGTACAAACCAGAGCAGCAGCGCAAGCAGTGTGATGACGGCGATCCCGAGAGCGACGAAGAGAGCGGCCATACGATGCCTCCTATTCCCTGATCTCAGTGTAGAACTTAGGGGCGGAAGGCATCTAGGGATGGGGATGACAGGTGGGTTACTGATCTGAGGGGGATGGGGGATGGGAAAGAGCAAGCTATAGCAATCCTCTTGGAACCGTAAAGAGGATTGTGCTATCCGTGGATCATTCCTAACGACCCGGTCACGCCCCCTGAAAGGTGTCATTAGCGCGTGTGGTAGCATGGCCCCAGGCTTGGCGCACGCTGCGCCCCGGCGACCATCACCCCGCCGGTCTGCTCTTGCCAGAGTCACCCAGATATGGTTGTCGTTTTAGCTGGTGGCGTAGGTGCCGCAAAGTTCATTGAGGGGGTCGTCCAAGTCGTCCCGCCCGCGCAACTTACCGCTATCGTCAACACGGGCGACGATTTTGTGCTGCACGGGCTACAGATTGCGCCTGACCTCGACATCGTGACCTGTACGCTGGCGGATCTGATTGACCGGCAACAGGGTTGGGGTATCGCTGGGGACACAACTAACTGCATGGAATGGCTGGTGCGCCTTGGGGGGCCGAGTTGGTTCAAGTTGGGCGACCGCGACCTCGCCATTCATCTGCGGCGCACGGCTATGCGCCAAGCTGGACACACGCTCAGTGACATCGCTGACCACTTCCGCCAAGTGTTCGGCGTGGCGGTGCATATTTTGCCCATGAGTGATGATCCTGCGCCGACGCACATTCTGACGGCTGCGGGCGAGGTGCATTTTGAGACGTATTTCGTTGAGCGTCACGCCCAAGATGACGTGTACGGGGTGCGGTTGCACGCGGCTGGCCCCGCCCGTCCTGCCCCCGGCGTCCTCGCAGCCATCGCCGCCGCCGAGGTTGTCTTGGTCGCCCCCAGCAACCCCATCGTGAGCATTGGCCCCATTCTGGCGCTGCCGGGTGTGCGCGAGGCGCTGAAGAGCACGACGGCGCGGGTGGTGGCCGTGAGTCCGATTGTCGGCGGCGTAGCGCTGAAGGGGCCAGCCGTGCCGCTGTTGCGTGCGACCGGCCACGAAGTCTCGGCCCTTGGCGTCGCCCGTGCTTACGCCGACTTCCTTGACGGGATGGTGATTGACCAAGTTGACGCCGCCCTCGCCCCCGCCATCGCCGCCTTGGGCCTGCGCGTTGCCGTCACCGACACAATTATGCGCGGCCCCGGCGAGAAGGCGCACCTCGCGACCACCGCCCTCGCCTTAGCCCGCTGAAACACCCCCGATGCTGCTCCATGCCATTGTGCCGGTGAAATCGCTTGCCCAGGCTAAAAGTCGCCTTGCTGGCAGCTTAACCCCCAACGAGCGCCGCGCCTTGATGATCGAAATGCTGGGGCGCGTCGTGAGTGTGCTGTGCCGCCATGCCACGCCCGTGACGACAACATGGCTGGTCAGCGCAGACCCCGTGGCGTTACGGTTGGCGACAAGTTGGGGCGCGCAGCCCCTGCACGAACAGGCCAGCGACCTCAACAGTGCTTTGGAGCAAGCCCGGAGTTGCGCCTTCGCGCATGGGGCCGAGGCGATTCTCGTCGTGTCTGGCGATGTGCCGCTGATCACGCCCGCCGATGTCGCTGCGCTCGCCGCCCTGTTGGCCCACGATACCGCCGTGGTGCTCGCCCCTGACGCAGCGGGGCACGGCACCAACGCGCTGGGCCTGCGCCGCACGGCTGCCATCCCGTTCCGCTTCGGCCCCGCAAGCGCCGCGCAGCATCTCGCCGAGGCAGTTGCCCGTAGCCTGCTTATTCGCTGGTACCACTCGCCAACCCTCGCGCTTGATGTTGATGACCCCGCGAGTTTGGCGCATTACCGGGCCTTGGTGCCACCCCCGACCGCCTGGGTTAGCGGGTAAGACAAGCTTTCAGGGGCCAGGTTTCAGGTTTCAGGTCGAGCGCATGAGAATGTCTTGCGTGTACGCAAACGGTAAAGTAGCCGCGAACCTTGGCTTAGGCGGGGGCCGCATGCCCCGAAGGGGGAGAGCCACAAAATTCTGCGTCGCTCCCCCTTCGGTACCGTCTAGCGATCTCGGTGCGCCAAAACACCACAGTCGAGGAACACTGCTTCACCATGACCCAACAAAAACTCCCCGCTCGCGCAAGGCGGGCGGGGAGTTTGGGTACACAAAATACTTAGACAAGGTTCCAGGCTACTTTACAGTCTTGGCTGGCGCACGGCTTCCTGATGCGCTCGACCTGAAACCTGAAACCTAGCCCCTGAAAGCTGGTCTTACCGTTTTGTCTCGACCGTACCGGAGGCAACCTTGACCACCATCTGGCTGAGCTGATTCTGCGCCTCGACGGCGCGTTGGGCGGCATCTTGCCAAACGGACAGGATCTTCTGGGCCTGGGTCGGATCCCAGTTGAGCGCCAGGGTGCTTGGCTCAGCCTTCTTCAACATCTCGAACCAATTCTCAGAAAAGCGCACCTGGGTATCGGTCATCGTGCGGGTCACGTCAAGCAACTGGCGGGTCCACTCGACCGCCGTGGCGGGAACGCCGGGGATGGCCGGCATGCCGGGGAGAACCCCGAGGTTAGGCACGTTGACCGACGAGACGGCTACGCTCTCGGCCCAGAGGCGGGTCAATTCGAGTTGCTGCTCAAGGGCATACCTGACGGTGCTACGCCATGTGTCAACCGTCTTTTGCCAAACCTCGGTGCTGGGGGTTGTCGCGCTTGTCTGCACCGAAGAGACCCAACTCTCCCAGACCTTCTGCTGCGTGCTAGTGAA
>CAIRDL010000596.1 GCA_903877345.1 uncultured Oscillochloris sp.
CTGTTTGGTGGACAGGCGGAGGTGGCTTTGCGCCAGTGGCTCGGTGAGCGGATCGAGCTGGACGAGCGGCGTATTCTTGAGTATGAAGAGCGGCGCAACCGGCGCGGTTTTATCAAGTACCGCGAGCTTGACGCCCTGACGATTGTGGGAAGACACGCTCACGTCTTCGAGATTAAGGCGAGCCGCACCGCCACCGCGCTCCGGCGGGCGGTGGGGCAACTGCAAGAGACGCGGGCCATCCTGCGGCTGCTCTACCCGACGGTGGCGGTGACAATCTTGTTGGTGGACACGGGCATCCCGGCGTCGGCCGAGGCTGTTGCGGCCCTCATGGCAAGCGAACGCCCGCCGTCCCGCCGCCCCGAGTTGTTTAGCGAGGTGCTGACCGCCGTACCCGCCCTGCGCTTCGCTGAAGATTTGGCGGCGGCAGGCACCGATGGCGAGGCGATTGGCGTGCTGCGCTTCAGCGTCGAGGCGATCATCGCCATCGCCGGGGCCGAGCACTTGGCTCTGGATTGGGATGCTGACGATGAGGAACCGGAAGAGCCGGAGGAGCCGCGCCCGACCTCGTCACTCTACGCCACGAGCAGCGCGGACGAGCCGAACACCACCGCTGCGGATGATGACGACGATAATCCGTTGGCGGCGGCGCTGCGGAAGGCGGGACTGACATAAGCCAAGCTGGAAGTCCGTGAGCTGTTGCGACGGCTGACCACTGACGGCTGACCGCTTCCGACAGCGGTCAGCCGTCAGAACCCACCAAGGATTTCCGGGAAACGGTACAAGTAGCAGGAGACGACGATTACCCACACGCCACCACTTTTCTTCGCGGGGCTCACGGCATCTGAGGTGGCGTGGGTGCATGCCGTGCTGGAGCGCCGAAGCATTCCCGCAGGCGCACTGGTTTGCGCGGTGGGCGATTGCCCTGGCGCGTTGTATCTGCTGGTGACGGGCACTGTCGAGGTTGCGACCAGCGCTCGCCACGGGGCGGCGCAGGCGGTTGTGCGCCTGGGGCCAGGGGCGACCATCGGCGAACTGGCGCTGCTCAGCGGTCAGCCCAGCGCGGTTACGGTGCGGGCGGTCGAGGATCTTGAACTGCTGGCGATCACCCAGGCTGATTTCGTCCGCTTAATCGCCCAACTCCCACGCATCGCACAGAACCTGGGCACGATCCTTGCCCAACAGCTAAGCCACGGGCTACGGGCAACTGTCACCACGGCTCGCGGGCAAATCACTAGGCTGCTCGACCAAGGTGGCCCGCCGCTGCTCGGCTATGCCCTGGCGTGCAGTGTCGCCTGGCACGCCCGGCGACCCGTCTTGCATCTCGTCCTTACCGCCAAGCCAACCGACGATCTTGCGGCCCTGAGTCGCAGCCAGGGCATCAGCGCTGCCGAGCTTGTCCACGGGAGCGTGGTGCCGCTTCGACGGGCCGTGCTGCTGGTGGTGCCGCCGGAAGGTGCTTTTGGCCCCGCTGCGCTGCCGGAGACGCTGGCCCGCCTGACGCAGCGCTACGACTACGTGATTGTTCAAGCCCCCGACGCTTTCCCGCCGGAATTGGCGGAACGTACGATGACGTTGGCGGGTGACGAGGGCGAAATCCGACCGGGTCGCCCAGGCCACACGATGAAGGCGTGGCACTCCGGGGTGGTGGTGCGTCCCGATGCGGCGGGCGTGCTCCACATTCCCCCGCTGAGTCTTGCTGACGAAAACGCGCTGCGGCAGGGACTGCTGTCTGCCCGCACCCCAACGGGGCGGGCGCTGGGTTGGGCCGCCCGCGACCTCGCGGGGCTCAAGGTGGGGCTGGCCTTGGGTGCCGGGAACCTCAAGGGGTTGGCGCACTTTGGCGTCTGGCGGGCGCTCGAACGGCTTGGACTGGAGGCAGACTATGTGGCGGGCAGCGGCAGCGGGGCGCTGGTGGGCGCGTTGTACGCCTTGGGCTACAGCGCTGACGAGGCGGCCCAACTGCTGATGCGTAACAGTGAACGGCCCTTCCGCCTGCCCCTGCCTATGCGCTCCTTGCTCGCGTCTGCTGGCTTGCGCCATCTCGTGCGTGCCATTGGCTATGAACGGCGGTTGGAAGCGCTGGCGCTGCCTTTCGCTGTAGTGGCGACTGACCTTCTGCATGGGCGAGCGGTGGTGTTGCGGCGCGGCTTGCTCCGCACGGCGCTGTTGGCAAGTACGGCGCTGCCGGGCCTTTACCCGCCGGTGCAGGTCGGCTCGCTGCTTTTGGTGGATGGCGGGGCGAGCAACCCGGTGCCAGGCAACGTAGCCGCCGACCTTGGCGCTGATGTGGTGCTTGCGGTTAGCCTGGGGATGGCGGCAGCGCCATCTTTGGACGACATTGAGGCGCTGGAGGTGCGTGGCCCGTTGCCGAAATTGCCCCAGGTGGTCGCCCGTGCAGTCGAGCTTATGCAGCAGCAGAGTGCCGCGTATCCGGTCGGGGCCGCGCTGATCCTGATCGAACCAGCCTGTGCCGATGAGCCAACCCTGGTGTTGCGTTCGTTTGCCGAAAGCGAGCCTTACATCAGCGATGGCGAAGCGGCGGTCGCTCAAGCGCTGCCACGGATTGCGGCGGCGCTGCCGTGGTTGCGCCAGGGTTAAGGGCCGCAAGCCAGACCCGACTAAACACCGCACGAAGGCGGGCGGAAGGTTCTTCCGACGCACCCCTTGACAAGATACCCAAAGGGGGTATAATACATACCCAGGGGGGGTATTCAAGAAACATAAAAAGCCGTTGAGCCCGCGTGGCTCTTAGGAGGTCAAACATGGCTAAGCCAATCGCTGTGAAAGATGCCGAGTTCGCCCAGAAGGTGCTTGAGTCGGATACGCCGGTCGTGGTTGATTTTTGGGCACCTTGGTGTGGGCCGTGTCGGGCCATCGCGCCCATTCTCGACAAGTTGGCGGGCGAGTATGAGGGGCGGCTCACCATTGCGAAGGTCAACACTGATGAGGAAGTCCTGAACGCGGGGAAGTTGGGCATTCAGGGCATCCCGACGCTGATCATCTTTAAGGGCGGCAAAGAAGTGCAGCGGCTCGTCGGCTCACGGCCCGAGGCCCAGTACCGCGAACTGTTTGACAAGGTGCTGGTGTAGGGTGGTGGGCAACGCATAGGTGGCAGTGCGGCGCTGATGCCGCCTGCCATCGCTAGACGGGAGTCCGCCATGACCGATGCTGTCCCCAAGGCGGTGCAACCGCTGTCGCCGCAACGGCGTGACGAGGTGCTGCTCCGGCTGCGGCGGATTGAAGGCCAAGTGCGCGGGGTGCAACGGATGGTTGACGAGGGCCGCGATTGTCGCGAGATTGTCACCCAAGTGACCGCCATCAAAGCGGCCCTCTCTAGTGTGAACAGCCAAGTGCTCCAGTGTTACGCCCACAACTGTTTGGGTGAAACCGAACCGCCCACCGATCAGCGTATCGCTGAGTTGATCGATCTGTTTCAGAAGCAGCAAACAGTTCTTTAGGGGCTTAGACTTTGCGTACACGCAAGGCGTTCTGATGTGCTCGACCTGAAACCTGAGACCCGGCCCCTGAAACCTTGGCTTACTCCTCGGTCTGCCACCCATTTTGGTTGGCGAGGGTGCGTAACCCACGGGCAAGGCTTTCAAGCTGTTTGAGCAGCACTCGCAGCTTGAACGGGGCGCGCTCGTCGCTCTGCACCCATTTGACTAAATCACCTTCGGCATAGGCTCGCGCCAGCCGGTCCGTCTCATCAACCATTTGGTCGAGCGAGCGGATGCGGAAGACGCGGGCTTTGTTCTTGGGCTGATTCTCGACGGTTTCATCCTCAACACTAAGATACTGGCCTTCATCAACGGGAGCTTCTTCCTCCCAAAAGCCAGCCTCGCTCTCCTCAGGGTCAATGGCGCTGATGCTGGTTTTGGCGAGGGGGCCACCGCCAGCATTCATGCCCTCGGGGCCAGACGGTTGGGTGCGAAGTTGCTCGCCGGCTTCAAGGGCTTGGAGGGCGCTTTCGAGGGTTAGGCTGGGGTTGGCGACAAAGTAGGCGGCCAAGCGGCTTAGTTCGGCGGCGGACATGCCCTCGTCGGCGGCAAAGCGCGCCAGATCGATCTGCGTTTTGGGGCTGGGCACGCGGCGCAGGTGCTGGGCCTGGGTGACGTTCAACTCGCCGTGGCGTAGGAGCAACTGCACTTCATCAGGCAGATCCAGCAGACCGAGGTAGCGCCGGACGGTGCGCCCACTTAGGCCGACCGCCTTGCCGACCAGTTCGTCTAAATCAGTCTCGGGGCGTTTCCCCTGCTCCTCGATGATGCGGAGGCGGAGGCGGGCGTAGGCGCGGGCCTGCTCAACATCATTGAGATCCTGACGTTGCACATTTTCAATCAATTGGCGCAACAACAGGTCGGGATCATCACCATCGAGCAGAATACAGGGTACTTGTTCAAGGCCAAGCTGAATCGCGGCGAGGCGGCGGCGTCCGCCGTAAATGACCCGGTAGCGCCCGCTGCTGAGGTTTACCACGCCAAGGGGCTGGAGCAGCCCGCGTGCAGCGATGGTGTCAGCCAAACCAGCGACATCGCCTGGATCTTCGCGCAAGCCGGTGGGGTCGGCCTCGAGTTGCCGTGGGTCGAGGTAGAGAAGCTGCATGGAGAAACTCCCAAGCTAAGACAAGGTTTCAGATTGCAGATTTTAGATTGCAGATTTGCCGCACCAGGACGCGCTGCATTTGCCCAAACTGTCAA
>CAIRDL010000597.1 GCA_903877345.1 uncultured Oscillochloris sp.
CGGAACTCGCCATGGCCCGAAACCAGCAAGATCAGGTCCTGGCCCACGCCAAGGCAGCCACAAATTCGCTCCTCAAACTCCTCGGGGACGTCGAGACGGCCCGCCGGGAAGCCGCGGCCCTCCTCACCAACGACACCGGACGAACCGTGGCGTTGCACCCTGATTTGGCGCGTTGTCCGCAGCGGCGTTTTGTGCAGGATGGCGTCGAGGTCTGGTATGTGGGCCAGATGCACGCCCGCAAACAGGGCAGCCTGCCGGAACGCTTCGGCCCGTTGGCGCTGGTGCGTGTGTTGGTCGCGGCAACGCTGGGCATGCTTTGGGGCGTGCTCTGTTCGCCTGCCGACATCTACCACTTGGGCAAACCCCAGCCAGTGAACGGCTTGGCCGCGTTGGTGGCGGTGCGGCTGTTGCGGCGACAGCCCTTCTATGTGGATTGCGACGACGACGAGGTGCGCGGCAATCGGCTGACGGCGGGCTGGCAACGGGCCGTCTTCGCTTTCTGGCAGGCGCTACTGCCCCGGTTGGCTGCGGGCGTAACGGTCAACACGACCCACTTGGCTGCCGAGGTGACGCAGGCCGGTGCGCGCCGTGTTGTCGTCGTGCCCAACGGTGTCGCGTTGGCCCACTTTACGCCACCACCGGCGGCGATGAGCGCGGCACTGCGGGCCAGCCTGGGCCTTACGGGGCGGCGCATCGTCGCCTACGCGGGCACCTTGGCGCTCCAAAACCACCCGGTTGACCTGCTGATCACGGCCTTTGCCGAGGTGGCTGTGGCGGTGCCCGACGCGGTGCTGCTGCTGATTGGCGGCGGCGAGGATCTGCCCGTCGTCAAAGCCTTGGCCGAACGGGGCGGGTTGGCAGATCGGGTATACTTGACCGGGCAAGTGCCCCACGCGGCGGTAAGCGCCTTCCTCGCCCTCGCCGAATTGAGCGTTGATCCGGTGCGCGACGACCCGGTAGCTCGCGCCCGGTCGCCCCTCAAGCTCTGCGAGAGCATGGCCTTGGGGGTTCCCGTGGTGACGGGCGCGGTTGGCGACCGGGTGGCGCTGTTGGCGGCAGGCGCAGCGGGGTTGTTGGTACGCCCCGGCGACCCAACCGCCCTCGCGGCAGCCATCATCACCCTGTTACGCGACGAACCGCAGCGCCAAGCCTTGGCGGCGGCGGGCCAAACGTATGTGCGTCGCTACGATTGGGACGCGCTCGCCCGTGTTTGGGCGACGATTTACACCCTGATGCGCGATCCGTGATCCGTGATCCGTGATCCGTGATTGGTCAGGGTGCGGCCCGGTCACGGATCACGCATCACGGATCACGCATCACGCATCACAAATCACGGATCGTCCTGTTACGGCAAATCTACAATCTACAATCTAAAATCTGCAATCGCCATGAACCTCCCCGCCCAAAGCGCCCCCCTCGTCTACCTAGTGGTACTGAACTGGAACGGCTACGCCGACACCCACGAGTGTCTGGAGTCGTTGCGGCGGTTGGCGTACCCCAGTTACAAGGTGTTGGTGGTAGATAATGCCTCAAGCGATGACAGTGCGGTGCTGATTGCCGCCACGCATCCTGAGGTTGAACTGGTGAACTGCACGGCGAACCGGGGCATCGCGGCGGGGTACAACGCAGGCATCAAGGCGGCCCTGACGCGAGGCGCCGCCTACATCATGCCGATGAACAACGACCTCGTCTGCGACCCGCTGTTCCTGGCGCACATGATCCGCACGCAACAAGCTTGGCCGACGAGTGGCGTCGTGATGCCGAAAATCTTCTATTATGCCGAGCGCGACCGCATCTGGTCGGCGGGAGCCTACGCCCGCTGGATGCCCTCAAACATCGTGATGCGCGGGCGCCAACAGCTTGATGGCCCGGCTTTCGCCACAGATGCCGAACTCAGTTTTGCCCCGAGTTGCTGCTTGCTGCTCACCCGCGCCTTGGCCGAGTGCGTGACCTTCGATGAGGGTTATTTCTTCTACTACGATGACTGGGATTTCTGCATGGCAACGCGCAAGGCAGGCTATACGCTTTGCTATGCGGCCAAGGCCCGCCTTTGGCACAAAGTTTCGCGCAGTACGAAGCGCAGCGCGATGGCCCTGCGTTGGTGGCACGTCTTTGGGCAAAGTTGTGTGCGTTACCACCGCAAACACCACGACCTGCGCTTGTTGCGGCTGTACGTCGCTTGGGTGCTGCTGCGCGAGACAGTGAAGGGCAATGTGCGTTCCCTCCCGACGTTTCTCGCGGGCGTCCGCACGGGTTTGCGCGCCGACCTGCGTGACGACCTGCGCCCAGCGTGGAGCCGTTGAGCATGCCGCATGTGCCGCCGCCACCCTCCGGCATCGTGCTGGAATACCCGCCCTGCGAGATCTGCGGCACAGATGCGCCGGTGCCGGTAGCCTCGCGCACCGACCTGCTCCTGGGTGGCCCGATGGTCTATACGATGAACCGCTGCCCCGGCTGTGGCGTGCTCTACCAGCACCCACGGCCCACTGCCGCCAGTCTTGCCGCCCTTTACCCCGCTGACGCCTCGTACCCGCCGTATCGCCGCGCCACCACCGGCGAACCGTTTCTGCGGCGCTTCGGGCGGCACCACAGTCTGACGAAACGCTGCCGCTTGGTGCTGCGCCATCGCGCCGGGGGGCGGTTGCTCGATGGGGGCTGTGCCACGGGCGATTTTCTCGCGGCGCTGCGGGCTTACCCCGGCTGGTCGCTCTGTGGGCTGGAGTTTAGCGCCGCTGCGGTTCGTTACGCGGCGGCAAGCACCGGCGTCCCGGTGATCCGTGGGCAGATTAGCGCGGCGGCTTTCGCGACAGGCAGTTTCGATGTCGTGACGCTGTGGGATGTGTTGGAGCATGTCGCCGACCCGCGCAGTGTGTTGGCCGAAATGGCCCGCTTGCTCCGCCCCGGCGGTCTGTTGGTGATCAATCAGCCCAACACCGCGAGCCTTGACCGGCGGATCTTTGGGCACCTCTGGGTCGGCTACGAACTGCCGCGCCACCTCTACCTCTTTCCGCCCGCGCTGTTGCGCCGCCTGCTCGGTGAATATGGCTTCCGCGAGGTTGAGCAACGCTGTCTCTACGGCAGCCATTCTGTGTTGGCGGACAACCTGACCTACGTGGTCGAAGCGGCCCTTGGGCGCAACCAGGTCAGTCGGCTGTTGGGGCGCGTCTTCCGCAGCCTGCCAGTGCGAGTGCTGACGGCCCCTTATATCGCCCTGCTAGACCGACTGGGGCTTGGGGGGAATCTTGCAACTGTTTTTGTGAGGACAGCATGAGTGAGCCGACCGCGCCGAGTTCGATGCGAACCTATTTTGAGCGGGTACAGACGGCGTGGCAGCCACATCAGACCGCCGCGCACCCCTACGCCGCCAATCGCACTTGGCAGCGCAATTACCGCGCCTTGTGCGCCTGGGTCGCCGCCAACCAGCTTGAAAACGGGCGCGTCCTTGAGGTTGGCAGTGGCACGGGCTTACTTCAAGATGTCGTGCCAAACTACGTCGGCGTGGACATCACGGCCAATTCGGCGGCTTTCATGCATAAGCCGTTTGGCGTCGGTTCCGCCACCGAACTGCCGTTTTCCACCAACAGCTTTGATGCCGCCTTCTCCTTCTGGGTGCTCGAACATATTGAACGGCCCGCCGCCATGCTTGACGAGATGCGGCGCGTGGTGCGTCCTGGCGGAACCATCTTTCTCGTCGCGGCCTACGCGGTGGCACCCTGGGTATCCCAAGGCTTGCACCGCCGCCCCTTTCGTGAGCTGAGCCTGCGCCAACGCCTCATCAAGTTGACGATTCCGTTGCGCGCCTCGGCACCGTACCGCATCAGCACCACCTTGCTGCGCCGCAGCGCTGATCTGGCCGGAGCCTTGCGGCGGCGTCCAACGCGACTGCGCTATGGGCGACTGACGCCTAATTTCACGACCTACTGGGATTACGACGCCGATGCGTGTGTCGCCCTCGACGCTTACAGTGTCGCGCTCTACTTCTTGAGTCGCGGCGACCAACCGCTCTTTCCCGTGGGCCTGCTTCGCGGGCTGTTCCTGCGTTCTCGCCCACAGATCTATCGGATTACCAAATGAGTCCGGTCACGACGACCACCCTAGTCGAACAGATCCGCCGCCTGGTGGCCTACCCCCGCCAACGGCTCAAGGCGTGGTTCCCCACTGGGTTGCCGCGCTGGCTCTGGACGCTCTTCCAAGTGTTGGCGCTGGCCCTCGCGGTCATCGGGGTTGTGTACGCTTGGCGCGAGTTTCCCCCCGATGTTGAGGTTGCGCCGGTCTTTCTTGGCAGCGCGCTGGGTCTTTATGCGCTGGCCTTTGTGATGCACTTGTTGGGCTGGCACAGCTTGACGCGCATCTTCTTTGGGCGGCTGACCTTCGCCGAGAATGCCCAAGCTCTTGCGGGCAGCAACCTCGTGAAATATCTGCCGACCGTCGTCTGGTACATCGCCAACCGCTCCCACTTTTACCACCAACGCGGCGTAGCCCAACAGCGCGTCGTAATCGCCTCGCTCAGCGAACTAGCCCTGATGGTCGGCTCGGGCGCAGTGCTGCTCGCTGCGCTGTGGGTCGGGCGCACCTTTGCGCCATTCGCGGGCGGACTGCTTGGCCTGGTGGGGTTGGGCGTGTTGATCTGGGCTTTGGCCCGCCATGCCGGCGGCAGTCAGCAAGCCTCGCTTGGTCACTGGAGCCTTGCCCTGCTCTGGTATGGCGGCTCATGGCCGGTCGGCGTGCTCATTGTGTGGAGCCTGTTGCGGGCGCTGGTGCCGGTCAGTTTCGCCGATCTGCCCACGCTGGCTGAGTTCTGGCTGTTGGCGGGGCTAGCGAGCTACACGATGTCGTTGACTCTCGGCACCATCGGCATTATGCGTGAAATCACACTGACCATGCTGCTGGCGCAGTATTGGCCGTTACCCGTCGCGCTCGCCGCAGCCATTATGGTGAAATTGGTGTTGACCCTTGGCGAAGTCGGACTCAGCCTGTTGATTCTGGGTGGCCTGCGCCTGTGGCCGCACGACCGACCCAAAGGGGGCGCGCATGAGTGAATTGGTCGGCGTGCTCCCGGCGGCAGGGCGCGGTTCCCGCCTGGGTGCCATCCCGTGTAGTAAAGAGATTATGCCGCTGGGCTTCCAACCAAGTGCCGAGACCGCCCTCGCGTGGCAGCCAGTCACCGCCCTTGAGTTGCACCTCCACGCACTGCGCCTCGCAGGAGCGCGGCGGGCGGTCATTGTCATCAGCGAGACCAAGGCCGATGTGGTGCGCTACATTGGGGACGGCAGCCGCTATGGGTTGGCGGTTGCCTATGTGTACCAACAGCAGTTGCGCGGCATGCCCTTCGCGCTGAACCTCGCGCAACCGTGGGTCGGGCAAGCACAGACGCTCTTCGCAATGCCAGACACGCTGATTACGCCCCCGGCAACGCTGGCTCGCTTGACGGAGGCGCACCACAGACGCGGGGCCGACGTCACCCTGGGGCTTTTTCCGACGGTCACGCCGCACAAGTTTGGGATGGTCGCCTTGGCGGCGACGGGCCGGATCGAGCAGTTTGTTGATAAACCCACGCAGACCGACCTGCACCTCATGTGGGGGCTGGCGGTCTGGTCGCCGCGTTTCACCGCCTTCCTCGCCGCCGACTTGGCGCAACGCCAGAGCGACGGGGGCGAGTGTGTGCTCAGCGATGTGTTTGCGGCGGCCCTTGCCGCCGACTTCGACCTTCAGGGGGTGCTGTTAGAAGGTGCCCACTACCACGACATTGGCACCCCCGAAGACTTCCAAGCCGTCGTCCTGAATCTCGCGCTTCGCCAGGCCGCGCCAAGGGTTGAATGACCGTGCTTGGGCATGGTTCAAACGAGCCTTACCGTTTAGCGATCTGACGCAAAGCCGCAAAGCCGCAAAGCCACAAGGAATGTGTAGGGCGGGTACAGGTTCCAACGATCAAGCTGAAACCGCCGCTTTTGAGGCATACCTTAGACAAGGGATGCGCTTGACCTGAAACC
>CAIRDL010000598.1 GCA_903877345.1 uncultured Oscillochloris sp.
CGCGACGGGGTTACTGCCGCCACAAGCGACCAACAGTGCCGCCAGTAAGGCGAGCAGACCGATCCGATAAGGCATCTGGGAACCCTCCAAAAGCAAAGCCTAAGCCATGAAACAAACTTGACTGCGTAGGGCGTGATGCGTAATCGGGCCGCATCCTGACTGATCACGCATCACCAATGCAGCAAATCTGCAATCTAAGACAAGATTCGTGAGCGCCTTACAGGTTGCGTACGCGCACGGCGTTTTGCTGCACTTGACCTGAAACCTGAACCCTGGCCCCTGAAACCTTGTCTGAAATCCGCCTAGCCCAACTCCCACCGCATCAAGAAGCGCTCAACCAAGGTGGCCGCAAGATAGAGGCCAAGGGTGATGGTCGCAAGGGTGAGCAGAGCGACGAAGATCAGGGGTGTATCGAAGAGGCCGCGTGCGATGTTGATCAGCGCGCCTAGCCCTTCACGACCGGCCACAAACTCGGCCACCACTGCGCCCGTTGTCGCAAGGGCCAATCCGGTACGCACGCCACCAAACAGCACCGGCAGACTGAGCGGCGCCTCGACATACCACAGCATCTGCCAACGGCTCGCCCCACTGATCCGCGCCATCTCGCGCAACTCGCGGGGCAAGCCTCGGAGGGCAACCACCGTCGCAAGCAGAATGGGCAGGAAAGTGATCATAGCGGCGATCAACAGTTTGCCCGTAAGCCCCGGCCCAAACCAGAGGATGATCAACGGCGCGATCGCGACGACCGGAACCGCTTGGCTTGCCGCGAGCAACGGGGCCAGCGTCCGCTCAAGCCAAGGCATGTGGGCGAGAAGATACCCCACGGTCAACCCAAGCACCAAGGCAATCCCAAAACCACCGAGCGTCTCGACCAAGGTGGCGGCAGTGTGCCGCCAAAGCACGCCGCTCGCGGCAGTAGCGACGAAGCGTTCGGCGACGAGGGCCGGACTGGGCAAGATAAAGGCCCGATAGCCACCGACCGTCACCACCATGTGCCAAAGAACCACAAGCGCCAAGACGCTTACCGGCAACCCGGCCCAATGGAGGTAGCGCCACCGTTTCGGAGTCGAACGTGGGGGCGTGCTGACCCCGGCCTGCATCAACAACGTCTGCTGCATTGCCACCTCATAGACAACAACAAACCCCAAGGGCAGAAGCACCTCGGGGCGGGCAAAACCAGCTTGGGCAGCACCGACGCAACAGCGTTGGGACGCACATCCTGCACCAACAGAGCGCGTGGCTTAGCCCGATGGGCGTAGCTACGGCGTGGTGGCACGAGACGCGCTGCCTAGTTCTGGATCTTCTTTACATCCGGACTGTAACCGTCGGCCCCGGAATTACACCGGATCCTGCGCGCCTTGCAACACGCTTGTGGGCTGTACCACCGATCGGGAATTGCACCCTGCCCCGAAGATCGTTTCTTAGGGCGAAGCATACCGCAGCCCTTGGTTACTGTCAAGAAAGCTACAAGGTTGCAAAAGGGTTAGGCCGCGTCCGCTAAGACAAGGTTTCAGGTTTACCGTTCGTAATGCAGGCTGCTAGCCTGTCAATGCACATCTGGCAGGCTGGAAGCCCGCACTTCGCATGGCGCACACTGGAACGCTGATCTGAACCTCATCTAAAATCTCATGGCAACTGCGGGGTCAACGCCTCCCCACGCGCCCACGCCTTCAGATAGCGGTAGGGACTGATTTCGCCCCGGCGTGTCCGCCAATCGTCGGGTGTGGTTGGGTGCGAGATGCCAAAGTGCAGATGGGGCGGGGTTGAGCGCGCATCGCCGCTGCGCCCCGTTTGGCCGAGGGTTTGCCCGACGGTCACGCGCATGCCGGGAACCAACCCCGGCACAACAGCCGAGAGATGCGAGCCGTAGTAGCGCACGCCGTCGTCACCGATGATGGCAACGGAAAGGCCGCCCCGGAGTTCGGGCTTATTGCTGGCGGGGTTCCAGCGATCCACGCTGCTGACAAAATCCACCACGCCGTCAGTAACCGCCACGAAGGTACTCCCAATGGGGCAAAAAATGTCCGTCGCCGGATAGTCGTGATGCGCCGCGCCGTAAGCGATTTTGCCTTTCGACCGCACGGGGAAAACGTAGTGCCGAACCACCACCGTCGGGGTTGGCGTAGCCGTCGCGGTGGCGGTGGCGGTAGCCGTCGCGGTGGCGGTAGCCGTCGCGGTGGGCGGGCGCGGTGTCGCGGTCGCGTGAGCGCTGCCCGCCCGCGCAGGCGGCATACCGTAACTGGTCAGCAACCCAAGGGCGACGAGGGCCGTGAGCAGGGCGAGGGCAACGCTTTTCGGCATACTTTAGGCTTCCCAAACGAAACGAAAGAGCAGCAACGAGGCGACGAAGGTGGCGACGCTGTAGGCAACGAGGAACTGGAGGGCGGGCAGCGTGGTGAGCAAACCATCACTTGCCAGGGCCAAGGCGGTGCCTTGAATGGCAATGATCAGCGGCGGCACCAAGAGCGGAAAGGCGAGCACGGCGAAGATGGCACTCTTGAAGCTCGCCTTGGCGATGATCGCCGCCAGAATCGTCGTCCCCGCGCTCAAGCACAAACCCCCGGCACTCACCAGGGCGATGAAAGCCAGGGGGCTGCCCACCTCAAGCCGCACGAAGACGATGAAGAGCAGGCTGGTGACGGTGCCCAACAGCGCCAGGAGGGCCAGGTTGAGCAGGAATTTGCCCAGATAGACCGCCACAGGCGGCGCGGCCAAACGTAGCGCCGCCAGCGTGCGCGTCTCTTCTTCATGCACAAAGCCCCGCGAAAGCCCAGTGATTGCGGCGAACAGCAGCGCCACCCAAAGCAGCGACGACTGGATCAGCAGCGCCTCTTCGGTGCGTCTGAGGCCAATAAAGGTCGTCCCGATGCTCACGATCACCGCCGTACATGCCGCGAAAAGCACCATCGCGTTAATCGCGTAGCGCGTTCGCAACTCCGTGCGAAGATCTTTTTGAAACACCGCCCAAGCCGCCGCCAATACCTCACGCGGCCCGAGGGTGGCGGGTGCTTGCGCCCTTGTAAGTGGCTGCGTTGCTCGTGGCTCAGGCCGTTCCATGCTCATCCGCCAAGCTTCAGCACAAGATCTCCGTAGCGCAACTCGCGGGGGTCGTTGGTGGCAATCACCACCAGACCGTGTTGGCGCTGTTCGGCGATGACCGCATCAACAACGCCCGCCCCACGCTCATCAAGCGTGACGGTGGGTTCATCGAGCAGCAGGGCGGGCGGGTGATGGAGCA
>CAIRDL010000599.1 GCA_903877345.1 uncultured Oscillochloris sp.
GTCCGGGCCAATGTAGGCGTGGGCCAGGTCGAGCCGCATTTTCTTCGAGTGGTATTTCTGGTAGAACCATTGCCCCTTGAGCAACCGTGCGGTGTAGCCGTTGTCGTCGAGGAAGACCAGGTTCTCCTGGGTCGCCCCAGTGACGTGCAACGTGTCTTCGACGCTCTCCAGCGTGCGCCCCGACGCGAAGATCTGCCCACCCGGCTTGCACAGCGCGTTCAAGCAGGTCAGCACCGAGCGCTCCGCTTGCAGGCTGTCGGTTGAGTTCAGCACAAATTCACAAATGACTGTATCGAAGCGCCCTTCCGCGTCCAAGGCGGCGATGAGGCTGTCGATCATCTTATGCACCGCCTCGGTGTTGAGGTAGCTGCCGATGCGGTAGAAGAACTCGACGCCCCAAATCCTGACCCCCCGTTCCTGGAGCAGCCGCACATAATCGCCCTGGCCGCAGCCGAAGTCCAAGATGCGCTCGCCGGGTTGAAACCCTGGGATGTAGATTTTCTCGTAGTTGGGTGCCTTCACCCCGCGTGGTCGCCCTCCTTGTCGGTGCGCGTGCGGTACATCTGGGCAAAGGTCTGCGCGTAGGTTGTCTTGGGCAGGTGCTCGTAGCTGAAGGTGCCGTATTGCTTCTGGAAAATGGCGCGTACCTGCATCGCCGCCGTGTCTTCCACGTAGTAGACTCGCACCGGCAGATTGACCAGCTTGCACGAGAGGGCGTATTGGGCACCCGACAGACATTTCCCACTCTTGGTGGCGACGATGCCACCCCACGGGCCGTAGAGTGTCAGCAGCCCGCAGATGGTATGGCGCAGCGGCCCGCCAGCGGCGCGTGGGTTGCCGGTGACCAGGGCGCAGGGCACATCCACGTAGCCCGTCACGTCTGACGGGGGTACGGTCACATGCTCGTCGCCGGTGTCCAGGTCGGTGCCGTTGTGCAGTTGGTTGAACTTCATCTCGTCCTGTTGGTTCAGGTTGGAGATGACGTAGGCCGGGGTGGTGGTCTTGCCAGTGGCGAGCAAGGCGCGGGTGCGTTGGTGGCCGGCGACAATCGTGCCGGTGTCAGCGACGATAATGGGCTTGACCATGCCCAAGGCCAGGATGGAGCGTTGCAGCGCCTCGAAGGCGTCATCCTCCAACTGGCGCGGGTTGTAGGGGGCCGGGTGCAGGTTCGTGACTGGGTAGTCTGGGTGAAACATGCGGGGTGCCTCGTCAATGGCTCGAAAGAAGATTCTCACAACGCTTTTGAGAGTTTGTGAGACGTTCACCCCCACCAGCGAGGGGGAATAATGCGGTGCGCATTTGCCATCAGGGGACTCATCTGCGGCGGCAGCATCATGCTGCCACAGCCGCACCGTACGCACGGGCCAGACTTGAAGCGCCACGCCATCAACCATTTGCGTGAGCGTATCACCGTTATCTGCGGTAGGGTTCAGATAGACGACGCTGCCCAGAACCGCGACAACGGCACAGATACAGAGATGCACACACGAGCATCAGGTCGGTGGGCGTTCGTGGCCCTGTCGTGGGGAACAGTAGCCCACATTTCTTACCTGTGCAAACTCCTAGCTACCGCAGGTGTCCACTTCCTGTGAACTCATGCAAAAACAACATTGTGTGTGAATCTATCAACCAACAGAAGCAAAGTGGACTAAACCGTGCAACGCTGCCGGTAGTTTGGTCGCCGCGTGTTTGGGCCGGTGTTCATGCAAAAACCGGACGAACGCGGGTGGGGCGCTCGTCCGGGTGGGGCTGGCGATGAGCTAAAGGTGGTTTGTTAGCGCACGAGGAGGGGGAGGTAGACTTTCTGTACTCCTGATGCAGGAACCACAGGCACCCCAGGCGGCGGTGGGTCGTCATGCAGATCCGCCTCTGGCGCAATCGTGAGCGGTTGCTCCAGCGTCAGTACCGCTTGGGTTTCGGCGGAAGCACTGAGCGGTTGCGTGCTATCTACGGTGATCCGCACGGTATAGACCCCCGGTGTTGCTGAGTCTTCAATGACGAGTACAAAGACCAACGTGCCGTTTGCTGTGACGGGTAAACTTATGAGCGTAGCGAAGTCGCTCATACCTGGTCTGCGGATGGCGATGGTCGCCTGGGCGTTCGCTGGAAAATTCCCCGCTGTGAAGACGAAGACACTCCCCGGTTTGCCCAGTGTATAGTCGCTCTTGAAATACGGGTCAGGCGTCGTCGTCCCCGTTACAATCGTCAGGTTCCATGCACCAGTCCATGCGCTCTCTGCGGCCCCATCAAAGGCTTTGACCTGCCACTGATAGGTGCCAGCACTCAGGGCGGGCGGTGTCCAACTGGTACCGCTAAGCCAACCACTTTCCGCCACCAATGACCCATCAAGGCTGTGGAGACTGACGCGGAAGGAACGGGTAGCCTGTGGGCCGTTATCGGGGTCGCCGCCGTCTTGCCAAGTGAAGGTTGGTGCCGAAGTAGAGGCCGTGCTTCCGTTGGTCGGAGCCACCAGCGTTGGGCGGTTGGGCGGTTGGTTGGTGGATGTGCTACTGGTCTGGATGCTACGTGGCCAGAAGCCAAGCGCCGCACGATAGCCGCTGCCACTGGCGTAACTACCGCTGGCGAGGGTCTGCCCTGCCGTGCTGTTGAGCCGATAGCTGCTGGATTGATGTGGCTCGCCGCTGCTGGCGCTCACCTCAGAGCGTAAGCGGTAACTGGCTGAGGCTGGTTGAGCTGGATAGAAATCGAGGCCGATGCTCTGCTCAATGGTTTGGGAAAGGTTGCCCGCACGGTCGCGGAACTGAGCGCAGACCCGCACCGTATCGCCGTGCTGTCCAGCAAATTGCCACCAGAGGCGGGACTGGAAAGGCTGCCATGCACCCAACGTGGTACACGTACTCCCCAAGCGCACATCTTGCACGCCGCTGAGTTGGTCGCTGGCAGTCAAATCAAGGGGCACACTGACACTGTTAGCTGTAGCCCATCCGTAGTTGAGCATGAACGACCCGGTCGGCGGCGTGGTATCAACGGTGAAGCGCCACGGCCCGGCCCAGCCGCTCGGCAGTACACCATCGCCAGACTTGACACGCCACTCATAGGTGCCAGCACTCAGATTGCTGATCGTCCAGCTTGTGGGGGTTGACCAGTTCTGCTGGCTCATCAGCGTACCGTTGAGATAGAGTTCGGTGTAGTAGTCACGGTAGGCGTTCGGCTTATTGTCAGGGTCGCCGTTATCGCTCCACGTCAGGGTCACGCTGGTACTGTTGATGGCGCTGCCGTTTGCGGGCGCGACAAGCGAGGGTTTGTTTGGGGGTTGGTTGGGAGGGGTACTACTTCCAACCGCCCCAAACCGAAACGCCCGCCTGGTTGCTGGATCGAGCGTGAAGGTGATCTGGTGAGCGTGGATGTACTCGTTGTTCCCGCTGCCGATATCCCAGTTGGAGTCAACGACATTGAACGTGTTGCCGCTGGCGTGGCTTACGATGATGAATGTGTGCAGCCAGGCGACCACTGGTGAGTTCTCGAACTGCACGACATCGCCCTTCACCAAGGCGTTGATGTCCGTGATCTCGATGCCGTTGGCGGCGAGATTGGGGAAGGCGCCGTTGCCGCCACCGATACTCTGTGTGCCGCCCGAAACAGCCCACACGACGTCGTTGACGAACTGGCGACATTGACCACCCCACTGACCGACACGGGCAAGTGCATAGTCAGCGATAGCGGCGTTGTCGTAGGAGCCGACTGCCGCAGCTGGCGTGGGATGCGCGGCTAGCGGGCCGATAAACGCGATGACGGCAATGGCGGCAGTGATTCTGCGCAGCATGGCGTGTCCCCTCACACGCGACTCCCAGGTGGTGAGTCGGTTCATGATGGCTCCCTTAGTTCATAAGGATGGTTCAGGTGGCCCCGCCAACCGGCGCTGTTGGCGGGGCGCTCAGCTTCAGTTAAGGACTCCCGCTTCCCTAAAGCATGATGGCGCTACTACCTACTGCTTCCCAAGCACAGCATAGTTGACACAGAGTTGATTGCCAGGATATGAGGTATCGGCACCATTCGAGTAGAGTGTGATAACGCCATTCTGACTTTGAGGTGCGGCAAAGACTGACAGCGTATGGGTTCCTGCGCTCAGCGGAATGATCCGTTGTGCGTCCAGGTTAATCCAATAGCCAGACCAGATAGCGTGAAGGGTCTTGCGCGCACCGTCTAGGTTCAGGGCTATTTCATACCTATCGGTAAACGTATTTGTCGGTGCTGGGTTAAGTGATGCGACACCCTCGATTGAAATAAGTACCAGGGAGGGCTGATCGAGGACAAAACCCAGGCTCACACCGGGAACTTCGCCACTATTCGTGCTATTGATCTGAATTCCACTGGCAAGACACTGCCGACCATGTTGTAGGGCTAACTTGCCAGATAAGATGCTGCCATCCGGCACCGTCCCGGCTACCGCCGCATAACCGCCATCCATCCGCTCGCGTGGCGACATCTCCGCATCGCCGTTCACGCTAACGCCTAGCCACAGCGGCGCACTGAGTAGGCTGAGGGGCATGGGTGTCACACTGCCCAGCGACACGTTGAAGAGGCCATTGCTCACGGGCACCGCGTTGCCGCCGCTGCGCTGCTCCGTCCAAGCTGCCGTGCCGCCGGTGGGCGCGGCGTAAAGATTGAAGGTCATCGGCAGCGTGGCGCTGACTGGCGTGCCGCTCGGGTTGGTCAGATGGCCCTGGTAATTGATCGTGGTCGTGGTTGCCACACTGCCCGCAGGCGTTGTCTGCAAGCTCGGGCCAGCGAACGTGCTCACCGCAAAGAGCGCGGCAGCAAGCAGGAGGATGGTCGCGCTGTTTGTGATAACCAGCGTGCGGAAGGTGATCGGTCGGTTCATAAGGCCAGTCCTTTCTCGGTGGTGAGTGCGGATACCAGCGTGCAGCTTCAACGCGCTGCCGCTCTCACTCTCCTAATGTTCCCGGCTACAGCTTTTCCCACGGTGCATGCAAAACCCGGACGAACGCGGGTGCGGCGTTCGTCCGGGTGGGGCTGGCGACAAGCTAAAGGTGGTTTGTTAGCGCATGAGGAGGGGGAGGTAGACTTTCTGTATGACAACGGGGGCGGCAACGTAGGGCACGGTGACGGTGAGCGGTGCGGCAATGTTGCCAACGGCATCGCGGAACCAGACTTGATACGTAAGGCCAGCGGTGGGATCCGTATCAGCAAAGGCCATTGGCTTGGGAATGTTCACGCTTGTACTGTACGCTTGCCACGCCTCCTCCGGCAGAGTCGCCGGATCAATGGTTGGCTGCCCCGGTGTGATAGGCAGAAAAGCGACCACCTCAACCCCACTCCCATCAGTCTGATCACTGGCGTCAAGTTGCAGGGTAACTGAAACGGCGTCGTTAGATGCAATAGTCGCTGTGCCGGTTGGCGGTAGCATATCAAGGACACTCGTGGTCTCCAGAATGGCACCCTGGCAGATCGGCTGCGCTGTATCGTCAAGGAATTGAGCGTAGACTGTCCGAGTGACGATACTGCTACTCGACGCGAGTTGGAGTGGCAGCGTGGTGGTGTAGGGTTGCCAGACGGCGTCACTCAGATCCGCTTTGAAGCCAATGCCCACGGTGACGGCGTTGGTGGCGCTCAGTGTCAGCGTCGGTGTTAGCGTGTTGATCATTGGGGCACCATCGGCAATGGCGATAGACGCATCACACATGGCTGCGAGCGGCGGCATCAATATGGCAACCAAGCCAAGCTTGAGCCAAGCCCGTGCAAGGCCGCCGTGTTCGTACAAGGTGAGACTGACGTCGTCGCCATTCCTTACCCCGACCAAGGGATTAAGCGAGGAAGCCGGTTGGTCTTGCCAGCTAACGATGCGTTGCGTTAGCCAGGATACGTTCGCGGTGTTGATCTGTATGTCGCAGCCATCATCACAGGCCGCTCTCGCGGGCCAGGTGCCTACGGGTAGGCCGCTAATCTTCCCTGACAGACGGGCGATCCAGTGATCCGACTCAATCCCATGCGCCGCCGCCGCCGGGCCAGTACCAACATCGTAGAAGAAGGCATAGCCACTCTTGCTTGTACTCACGCAGACCACACTCGAAGGGCCAGCCGTCAAGTTTTTCGCTGGGGGCCACGACGAATTGCCTAGATCAGACAGATTGACCACTTCCAACCGCCACAGGCCATTGGCGCAACTACTGCCCCAACGATCTGCCCAGGTGTTGGACAATGCACCACCGCTAAGGACAAGCCCGGCGCGGAAGTGTTGCTCTTGCTGCCCGACACTATTGCGGAATTGGTTGGTGGTTGGCGCACCGAGCGAGAGATTGGCCTCCCAATAGCTCTTGATGGCCCCGTAGATCGGGTAGGCCGGAATGCTACGAATGGGCAGATCCGCGCCCTCGTCGTGGATGAGCGAGACGCCACTGCTGAAGTCTTGGCGCACGAGACCGCTGTACCAATACGCCCCGCTAGTTGGAGTGCCATAGTTGATGTTGGCGACGGTTCCTGATTTCGTCAGGTCATAGGCGCGCTGGAAAACGTCTTGACGACTGCTGTTTTGGCCTACCGCAATGGTGTTTAGGGTGCGGCGTGCGTTAATGAACTGCGAAGGGTTGACCCAGCCTTTGTCGGCAGGTCGTCCATTCCAATTTCCATTACAGCGTGGCAACGGCCAATAACCTGGGCCAGGAGGATAGTTGCGATGATTTCCGCAGGCCGAATTGGCCCCATTCACCTCGTCCTTTATATAGAAGTTCCTGATCTCAAAGTGGAGATGTGAGTTGCCCCCTTGGTCGTAAATCGTTGCGATCTGCTGTCGTCGACTCACGCTCTGGCCGACCGCAACACCAGCATAGACATGGCCGTACATCGAGTACCACGTCTCGCCGTTCGTTAAGCTATGCTCAATGATGACGACATTGCCGGGGTAGCTACCCGATGCATATCTGACGACACCGTTCCCAATGGCGTACACCGGCTGATAGGCACTCCCACCGCGATACCAGTCTTCGCCCGCGTGATACGAACCTGCATAGACGGCCCCGTAATACTGGAAGCCATGCCAGAACCCCCAACCGCCCCCATTCACGTCACCGACGGGGTAATCAAACCCGTCAGCAATGGCTTGGAGCGAAGCTTGGGCGGCAACCGACGAATTGCCACCAACGAGCGGGAAGCTCGTGAGCGGCGCGAGCAGCAGCGCTACGAAGAGTAGCGCCATCATCCGATTCAGCGTGCGAAAGGTGATACTGCGTTCCATACTGTGGATACCTCCGGTTCGATCCAAGCCAACAATGGGTTGAACAGCGGGGGAAACCCCGTTGTCGGGTGTTTTCCAGAAGGGTTCTCTGGGCATGCTGTGACGAACAGCGGGTTGAAAACGTGGCAGGTACGGTGGCACTGGTTTTGCCTCTAGACGCCCTAGAATCGCTCCTACTAAGTTTGAAATTTCACGACTGGCGGAGCATTGCTCTATTAGCATGCGTGCAACTGGCGGCTTTGACTTGGTACCCTGCCTATCTACGAAGCATAGGCAAATAGACGGTGTACCGGCTCGGGGGTAGTAAAAGCGCGAGTGGCTCTGGCTGATCGTTCGGCGGTGACTCGCCTGGAAGGAGCGGCGGCACACCGAC
>CAIRDL010000600.1 GCA_903877345.1 uncultured Oscillochloris sp.
ACAGAAGCGGATTCGTGGGAAGTGTCCGTTGGAACTGGCCGGCTACGACGTGAGCACGGTGCCGATGGCGCAGATCTGCCGGGGGCAGGTGCTCGACTGGCCGCCGGAGGGGTTGGGGGAGGTAGTCCCCAAACGGTAACGGTCACCCCCCAAAACGGTAGCGGTCACTTGGCCCCATGCTATAATCGCCCCCGGCATGCGCCAAGCGCCACAAGCGCGCACCGCCAAACATTTTTTACATGAGGACGAGGCAATAAGCGCTATGGGCATCCGAGTTATGCACACGGAGTTGGATGGCGTGCTCATTATCGAGCCCGACATGTTTCACGATGAGCGGGGTTTCTTTCTTGAAACGTACCACCAAGCGCGCTACGCCGAGCACGGAATCGCCTGCACGTTTGTGCAGGATAACCACTCTCAGTCACGCTACGGTGTGCTGCGCGGACTCCACTACCAGAGTCTTGCCGCACCAATGGCAAAACTCGTGCGCTGCTCCTCCGGCACTATTCTCGACGTAGTCGTTGACTTGCGCGTCGGTGCGCCGAGTTTCGGGCGCTGGCTTACTGTTGAGTTGAGCGCGACCAATGCGCGCCAACTTTTCGTACCCGTCGGGTTCGCCCACGGCTTTGTGACTCACTCGGAAGTGGCGGAAATTCAGTATAAATGTTCGGGCTACTACACGCCCACCGCTGAGGGTGCGGTGCGCTGGGATGACCCGGAGCTTGGGGTGGTCTGGGCGGTCAGCAACCCTATCGTCTCGGCTCGCGACCAAGCGGCGCAGAGTTTTGCGGCGTACCGCACGCATCCGGCGTTCGTTTTTTAGGGTAGGGGCGAAGCACGGTGTATGGCGCGACGGCGTTGGTCTCACGGGCACTCAGCACCGCCAATCTAGCCCCTGAACCCAAACAACCCCAGGGCTTGCGGTAGAATAGCGCGCATATGCTCCCAACCCTGCGCCTACTGATTCTGCTGCTGCTCGCGGTTCCGTTGATCGCCTTGGCGGCCTTCGGGCCGGGGCTGCTCTGGCTGGCCCTCGTCTACTTGGCGGTCGTGGCCGGACTGACGGTGACGGACGCGCTGTTGACGGCGCAACCCCGGCAGATCGAGGTTGAACGTCTCCACGATCCGCAGCTTTCCCTGGGGGCGGAAAATCTGGTGACGGTGCTGCTCGCCAATGCAACGCCCCGCCCCGTCGCTTTCACCCTGCGCGATGAACACCCCCACGAGTTCCCGGCGGACACGCGCTTCCTCAGCGGCACGATTCCGCCCTACGATGTGTGCGAGGCGCGGTACCATCTGCGGCCTTTACGCCGGGGCGATTACCGTTTCGGCGCGGTGGTGGTGCGCTATCGGGGGCCGTTGGGTGCCATCGTGCGTCAGGTGCGCTATCCCCTCGCTAGCACGGTGAAAGTTTATCCCAATGTGCTTGAACTGAAAAAATACGATCTCTTGGCGCGCAAAGGACTGTTGCACGAACTGGGGCTGCGCGTCTCGCGGGTGCGTGGCCCCGGCGGCGAGTTTGAGCGGCTCCGCGATTACACGGCGGATGATGAGTTTCGGCGGATTAATTGGAAGGCGACGGCGCGGCGCGGGAAGCCGATTACGACTGAGTATGCGACGGAGCGGAGCCAGCATGTCATCTGTGTGCTTGATTGTGGGCGCTTGATGGCCCCGCCGGTGGGTGAACTGATGCGGCTGGATTATGCGGTGAATACGGCGCTGATGCTGAGTTACGTGGCCGGGTTGCGGGGCGACCATGTGGGTTTACTGGCTTTTGCCGACGAGGTGCGGGCCTATGTGGCGCCACGGCGCGGCAAGCCGCAATTCCAGATTCTGCTCGAAACGCTCTACAACCTGCAACCTGAACCGGTGGAGGCGGATCATGGCGCGGCGCTCGGTTATTTGGCGCAACGGCAGCGGCGGCGTTCGCTCATCGTGCTCTTCACTGATTTGGCGACGCCCGAGGCCGCTGAGCCGTTGGTGCGCCATCTGAGCCGCCTCGCCCGGCATCACTTGCCCCTGTGCGTCACCGTCAGCGACCCCTTCGTGAGTAGCGCGGCGGGGCAGCCTGTCGCCACCGGCAGCGACCTCTACCGCCGCGTCGTCGCCGAGGAGTTGCTCGCCGACCGGCGGGCGCTGCTCGACCGCCTGCAACGGGCGGGGGTGCTGGTCGTTGATGTACCCGCCGACCGGCTCAGCGCGGGAGTGGTGAACACCTATTTGCGCCTGAAAGCCCAGGGGAAATTGTGACGGGCGGCGTTCCTACTTGCCCGCCTCCCGCACCTGGGGCACATCGGCATCGCTAACCACCTGTAGAAACACCTCAACAATATGCGGGTCAAAGTGGCTGCCCGCATGTTTATGGAGATACGCCCGCACCGCATCGCTCGTCCACGGCGGGTGGTAAGGTCGTTCCGAACAGAGGGCGTCCCACACATCCACCACCGCAAACAGACGCGCCTCGAAGGGAATCTCCTCGCCCTTCAGCCCCTGCGGATAGCCCTGCCCATCCCAGCGCTCGTGATGGCAATAGGGAATCGCCAGGGCGGGCCAGAGATAGGCGATGGGGCGGAGCCAATGGTATGCGTAGATCGGGTGCTTCCGCATCACCGCCCACTCCTCGTCGGTCAGGCGGCCATGTTTAAGCAGAATCGAGTCGGGGATGCCCAACTTCCCAATATCGTGCAGCATCGCCCCACGGCGGATCTGCGTCAACTCATCGCCCGTAATGTCAAAAGCTTCGGCCAACCTGATGGTTAATTCGGTGACGCGCTGCGTGTGACCGCGAGTTTCGCCATCGCGCAACTCAAGGGCGTAGCCCCAGCCCGCCAGAGTCTCGTCATAGGCCCGCGTCAACGCTTCGTTCGAGCGTTCGAGATCGGTGAAAAGGCGGAAGGTGGAAAGCGCAATGGCCCCCTGGCCCGCCAACGTCTCAAGGAAAGCGATGCCCTCGGCGTCAAACTCGAGGGCGGAACGATGGCCGATCTCGAGCAAGCCGGTGATCTGGCCTTCGACCACCATTGAGGCTGCGTAGCCCGTCACAAAGCCTTCAGCAGACGCATGCGCGGGTTGGGGTGCCCTGGAAGCCACCCCCGCGTTACCGGCGGTCTGCTTCTCGCGCAGCGCCACGCCCAAGTAGCTTTCGTCCGTTGAGGCTGCGATGGGGCGCGGATTGGTGTGAAAACCGCTCCGCCGGGCGTACCCCAGCGTGTCGCGGCCCGGCTGTGCCAACAGCACGGCGACAGCATCCACATTGAGTTGAGCGCGGGTTTGTTCAATGAGCACATCAAGCATTGATCCGAAGGCTTGATGTTCGTACATCGTGGCCAAATCAATGCGCCGCAACGCTTGGAGGCGACCGATGCGGCGTTCGGCAAGTTGCAGGAGATTTTGGGCGCGGGCGGCTTCGCGGGTCGCCGCCGAATCGCTGGTGTTCAACGCCCGGGCCAGCCACCAGAAGACCAACAGGTTGGCGAAGGTGAGCCCAATCATGCCGAGGCCCACATCGAAGCGCCCGGCGACATGCCCCTGAAGGGTCAGCGTCCCGATAGCGAGGGGCAAAAGCACCACGGCAGGGAGCAAACGCCGGAAGATGTGGCTGCCATAGCCAGGGCCACTGACCACCGCCATCATCCCTTGGTCGGCACGCGCAGTGAGCAAGCCAAGGCCCATCAAGACATTTGTCGCGGCGATGGGCAAGGACACCTCGGCAGGATCGAGCAGGCGATAGGTGCTGCCGTCGCCATCAACAAGGCCAAACAGCACCCGCAGGCCGCTTAGCGCCGCGACGAGCCCAAGCAACTGGGCGAGACCAACGAGGCGGTCGTGCCGCCTTTGAAGCAGCAACAACAGCGCCACGCCGAGCAAGGTGAGGCTCAAGGTCGCGTTTGCTGTGAGGTATTCCGGAGCGAGCAAGTGCCGATCTGCAAAAAGCTCGTAACCCGTGTAGACCTCCACCAAAGTGAGCAGGTTCATCAGCAGGGGCAGGGCCGCGAGGGCTGGAGTGGTGAGGCGGGCCGGTCGTTCAAAGCTCGGCGGGAGGCGGGCGAGCAAGAGCCACAAGGCCAATCCGGCGGCGGCAAGCGCGACGGCGGTGTTAGGCACCAACCATGCCAGCCCCGGCATGACCAACGAAGCGGATGGGTACGCATTGGTAGCCCATCCAGTAAGCACAAAGGCTGCCACGGCAAGGGTAAGGGTACCGCAGGCACGGGCGACCACACGCACCCCTTGAGCATCAGTGCGTTGCGCCACCGCCTGCACGCCATCTTTGGGTGCTTGGGGCGGGGGGGAGGTCATAGGTGTTCGGTTTCCTGTGCATGAGTAGTGAACCAGGGACTAAGGGAAGCGGATCTTTTTAATTATCCCGCCGTGACTCGTGACTCGTGATCGCTCAGGGTGCGGCCTAGTCACGGATCACGCATCACGGGTCACACGACGACCGGGACATTTTAAATTTTCCGCATCCCTAACAGCCAATGGCACCTGGGTGGTGCGGCGAAGCGTGGGAGCAGGGCGTACATTGTTGGGTACACTATTGGGGAAGGCTTGGGCAGGCACAGTATAACACGCCGCCACGGCTGCCTATGCTTTCTGGCATAGGCAACGGTGGCAGCGTAACGTTTGGTGCCGTGACCCGCCGGGCGGGAGGTCGAAGCTTGCTTTCAGCAGGCTCGATTAGCTTGCGAAGGCGGGCTTTGCAAAGGGCGAAGGGCGCTGACCAATCATCGAGCTACCTCCACATGCCCGTACAGCTGTGTGCCGAGTGCGGTCAGCACCTCAAGCCCCTTCACCTCATGCGCGAGTAAAGGGATGCTGAGTACCGGTGCAGCAAAGCGGGCGGGTAACTCAGCCAGGTAGCGCCCCTGCATCGCCCGCCGTGCCCGCCCAAAAGGCGTCGCCTCGGCCTCGGGTGGCAGCACGTAATTCGCCACCACCAAGCCCGGTCGCAGCCCCAGCGTGCCCAGTTCCTCCGCCGCCCGCGCCGCCTCCAAAATCGGCGTTGCCTCAGGGTAAAGCACGAAGGCAAAGGTGCTCTGGCGCGGGTCGCGCATCATCGCAATCACCCCGGCGAAACGGGCTTTCGCCACATCATCAGCCGCCGCACCGTCTACGCTGGCGAAAACCTTTACGTCGAGTTGCTGGCTCCAATCAAGCGGCAATTCCAACATGCGTAACGTGTGACCGGTAGGTGCCGTATCAAAGACAATCACGTCCCAGGCATCTTGGGCCGCATAGTCAATGAATTGGTCGAAGGCGGCGATTTCCTCGGTACAGGGCGAGTCCAGTTCTTCCTGCATCACGGCGATGGACGCGGCGCTGCGGCCACGCGCTTGGGCGTCGGCGAGGATACGGGCTTTGTAGGCCGCGCCGGCCGCCTGCGGGTCAATCTTTGTCGCGAAGAGGTTCGGCACGCCCGGCACGCGGGCGACGGTGTCACCCACCGGTACGCCGAGTACGTCACCCAAATGGGCCGCCGGGTCGGTGGTGAGCAGCAAGGTCTTGAACCCCTGGTGGGCCAGCCAGACCGCTGTGAGACACGAGGCGACGGTTTTGCCGACGCCGCCTTTCCCAGCAAAGAAGAGCGTCCGGCGGCCATCGTCAGGCAACAGGCGCGGCAGAATGGCGTCGAGATCATTGGTGGTCGGCGCAACCCACACGTCATTCGCCACCAGATCAACTAGGGCGGTCGCTTCGCCAGCGAAGAGCAAGCGCGCCACGGCGCGCAGGCGCGTCACGCCGGTGATTTCCCCAGCAAGCAGCGGCATTTGTTGCGTGGGCAAGGGCAATTCGCGGGCAATCTGCGCCAAGTAGCCTTGCTGCATGCTACGGCGGGCGGCAAAAAGTGGGTTGCTCGCCTCTTCAACGGGAATGACCCCGTTGACGATCAGATCCTGACTGGTGATGCCGAGCTTGTGCAGTTCATCCATAGCCCGGCGCGTCTCTTTTAGGGCAGTCGCCTCGGGTTGAAGCACGAAGGTAAAGGTGGTTGCGGCGGGGTCGCGCATGAGCGCGACGGCGCGTTCGTACTTATGCTTCGCATCCTGGATCGCCGCCGCCGGGCCGATGCACGTCTGCCCGCTGCCCTGTTCGGCGGCGTTAATGCTGCGACTCCACTCCACCGGCAGCGCGATCAGGCGCAGGGTGTGGCCTGTAGGTGCCGTGTCGAAAATCACTGTGTCAAACACGCCGCCGCCATCGGA
>CAIRDL010000601.1 GCA_903877345.1 uncultured Oscillochloris sp.
CTTCCTCGACCAGAACCGGGCGCTCTTTGGCCTCCAGAGTGTCGCCGACGAACTGCGCCTGTTGCGCGTTGAGCCTGACCCGGAGCTTGGGTTCAGCCATGTTCGCCTGGAACAGGTTTACCAGGGCTTGCCGGTCTTTGGTCGCCAGTTGGTGGTGCATCTTGACCCGCAACAGCAGATTGTGGCGGTGAACGGCCAGTTTCAGCCGCACGTCGCGGTAGCGACGACCGCGACCATTGGCGCGGAACAAGCCCTGGCAACGGCGCTCACCGATTTGAAGACGCAACAACTGCGGTTCACCGAATTGGCGCACTTGGCCTTGGTTCCGGAACCTGCCGCGACCCATTTGGCCGTCTACACCGATGCGCGGGGTACGGCGATTTTGGTCTGGCAAGTGACCATTCTCACCGCCACGCCGCTCGGTCAGTGGACCTATTTCATCAATGCGCGCCGCCCCGTCGTCGTCCACATGATTGATAGTGTGATGCCGGTCAAGCGCCGCCAAACTTACACCGCCCAAAACACCACCCGCATCCCTGGTCGCCTGCTGATTGACGAGGGCCAACGGTCGCGTGACAAGGTGGCGCAAGCGGCCCACGATGGGGCCGGGCTCGTGTACGATTACTATTTCAAGACGTTCAAGCGCGACTCGATTGACGGCCAAGGCATGACGATGGTCTCGACGGTCAATTATGGCAGCGATGCCGAGGATGCCGAGAACGCCGCTTGGGTCGGCGAGTACAGCCAGATGATTTACGGCGACGGCGGGGAAATTTTTAAGCCGCTGCCCTACAGCCTCGATGTGATCGGCCATGAGTTTACGCATGGCGTCATTGATAGTACCTCTAGTCTCGTCTACGAAAATCAGTCCGGTGCGCTGAACGAATCCTACGCCGATGTCTTTGGGGCGATGATTGACCGCGCCAACTGGACGGTGGGCGAGACGGTGATTAAGTCGCCGCCCTACCCCACGCCCTATCTGCGGAGCCTCCAGGATCCGAATGCTGACGGGAATTACGACCCGAAGGATCCGCTCGGCAGCGCGGGGCAACCTGCGACGATGGATCAGTACGCCAATCTGCCTAACTCACGCCGGGCCGATAATGGCGGGGTACATGTTAATAGTGGCATTCCCAACTACGCGCATTACCTGTTGGCGAAGGCGATTGGGCGCGAAAAGACCGAGCAGATCGCCTACCGCGTCATGACCGAGTATCTTTCGCCCGACGCCAAATTCCTTGATGCGGCCAACGCGAGTGTGCGGGCGGCGCAAGATCTCTTCGGCCAAGGGGCGGAAGTGGCGGCGGTGCAACAGGCGTTTGCCCAAGTGGGCATCACCGCCGCCAGCGCCACCCCGGAAGGCCCCGTCGTCACGCCTGGCGATGTGCCTTCGGGTGGCCCCGCGCCGCAACAACCGCAAGCGCCGTTGCCCGCCGGTTGTAGCGACATCATCGTTTCGGGCGGTTTCGAGCAAAATACGGGTTGGACAGAAGTGGTGCGCGGCGATACTGGCATTATTGATACCCAACTCCCCCACAGTGGACGCCGTAGCGCGTGGCTTGGCGGTACCGACCAAGAAACGCTCCAGTCTATTTACCAGGATGTCAGCATCCCGGCGAACGCCACCCGTGTCGAGTTGCGCTACACACGTTTCCTTCACCTTGAGACCAGCGGCCTGTTGGGCGTCTTCTCGTCAAATGCGGTCTTCAACACGTTGCTTGCTAGTTCGAGTGGCGACACCCTGGCGACCATCGAGACGCTCCAGTCTACGGATGGCGATGATGCGTGGCACGACGCCAGTTTCGACCTTTCGCGCTACGGCGGGAAGCAAGTGCGCCTGACCTTCACCTCTGAGAATCCCCGTGGCGACGTATCGAGCATGTTTGTAGATGACGTGGCGCTGGTGGTTTGCACCACGGGGGCTGGCCCATCCGCGCCAAGCACCCCCACCAAGGATCTCGTCTATCTCCAAGGCCAAATCGTGGCCGCCAGCACCGGACGCGGCATTGA
>CAIRDL010000602.1 GCA_903877345.1 uncultured Oscillochloris sp.
CAGGCGGCGATTGGGGCCGAGGATTGGCGTACCGCCCTTGGCCTCGGTGGGCCTGCGCCACTCGATGCCTATTTGGCCCGCGAGGTCTTCGCGGAATTGCCCCCCGAACTCCAGCGCTTCCTGCTCCAAACCGCTGGCTTGCGCCGCTTTATCCCCGACCTCTGCACGCTCGTCGCCGGTGGTGTAGCGCCCGAACCTTATCTTACGGCGTTGGAACGGCGGCACCTCTTCATTGAGCGCGATAGCGAGGGCTTCGTCACCCTCCAGCCAGTCTTTCATGCGTTCCTCGACCGCCAGGCGCGACAGACTTTGCCCGCTTGGCACGAAATGCACCGCCGGGCGGCGTGGTTCTATCGGCAGCGCAATGACCCCGCCGGGGTGATGTATCACCTTTTGCAACTCGGCGATGAACAACCCGCGACGGTGGCCCTTGTCGAGTTTGCCCCAGCGCTCATCGCTTCCGGCCACGCTGAACACGTCCTTGAGTGGGCGCGCCGCCTGCCCCTTGCCTCGCGTGAGACGCCGCAGTTGCTTGAGGTGCAGGCCGGTGCGCTGCGCCAAATCGGGCGTTACCAGGAAGCGCTGCGGACGTATGCCGCTGCCGAATACGCCTTCGCTGCTGTAGGCGAACTTGACGGTCAGGTGCGGAGTTTGCGCGGTCAGGCCGAGGTGTATCTCGATACGGTGCAGCCCGCCCACGCGACGGATCTGCTCAAGCGGGCGCTCAAGCTTTTGCCCCGTAAGCGCGCCGACGAACGTGCGGGCCTCCTGCGGATGCAGGCGGAGAATTGGGCCAATCGCGGGCGGGCCGATGTGGCGCTGATTCTTGAGCATGCCGCCCGTGCCCAGGAAGCGGGCGAGGAAGCGCTGCGGACGGGCACGCCTGTGGGTACGACACCCGCAAGCCCGTTGCCGCCGCGCCTCCTGTTGCGGGCCGGACGCCTCAACGAAGCGCGGCAACACCTCGAAACCCAGATGTGGACCGAGAGCGCCGCCTTTGAGGGCACCGACCGCCCGGGTGCTCACCGCGAGCCGTTGTTGCTGCTATCGCTCATTTACTCTATGTTGGGCAGCGGCACGCGGGCGCTGGCAATGGCCCGCCGTGGCCTCGTCGAATCGCAACAAGTCGGTTCACGTTTAACCGAGGCGATTGCCGAACTGCGACTCGGCCACGCCTACCAACTCGTGACCCCGAACGACATGTCGCCGGTGCTCCAGCGTTACGCCGCCGCGATGAGCATTATCCAGACCGTCGGAGTGACGCGCACCCGTGCCGAGGGCTATCTGGGCCTCACGCTGCTCTACGGCCACGCGGGCGATTTGCCCCGCGCCGAGTCTGACGCCCGCGAGGGTCTGCAAATCGCGGCGGCTGCCGGTGACGAGTGGACCGCCGCCCTCATTCTGCTGGCCCTTGGCGGCGCAGCGGTGGCCGCAAACGACGTGCGGGCGACTGAATGGCTCGAACAAGCGCGCCAGCGTTTCGCCCGTGGCGGCGACACCTACGGGCTGACGATCACCACTTTGTGGCGGGCCATTAGCGC
>CAIRDL010000603.1 GCA_903877345.1 uncultured Oscillochloris sp.
CGTTGCCGCAACCGTAAGCGAGTTCCCCGACGTAATGCCGATGTCCGTCTTTTGCGCCACAGAAAGACCCGCATCGCCGACCACCGAAGTGAAAGCGCCAAGGCCCATCAGTTGAGCACCCATCCGCTCGGCCATACGAGCGGCCCGGATCAAGCGGCGATAGGTGAAACTCGGCGGGCGGCGCATCATCTCGCGAGGCGTTGCGCCCAAGGCGAGCAGCAAACCCTCCGTCTCTTCGCCAGTCGCCGTGGAACGGATGCCCCGGATGCGCGAGAGATAGAAGGGCGGCATATGGGCGGCAGTCAATTCAACCAAACGTGCAGGCAGGAAGCGTGCCCAACGAAAGTTAGGCGCGCTGGTAATCAAGCTCGTGCGTAGCGGATGAATGACAAAGGCGAACTTCGGGCGCGGGCGCGGGTTCAAATCTTGCACCGTCGCACCCCACCCGGCGGCGGCGATAAAATCGAGCGCCTCAGCCTCGCCCGGTTGCGCGTTCGCCTCTTGCAGCGCCGTCATCAGCGCCTCAAGCACATCAGCAGCGACGAAGGGCCGGGTTTCGCTAAGCGGCGGCGTCATCGTGACCAAGGTCGTCACACCGCGCTGGCGCAGATCTTCAATCTCGGCGAGGGAAGGATCATCCGTGACAATGGTTTTCCCAGCGAGATCGGCGGGCGCAAAGCGGCGAATAAAGGCGAAATCGCCCGCCAGCACCTGTGCCCACTTAAAGAGCGACTCCGCACGGGAGTCGTGGCCCTCTTGGCCCAACGCAACCGGGTGGAGCAAGCGGTAGGGCAACAGCGCCGTGAGCGGCAGGGTCGTAGCTGCGTAGAGTTCGAGTTGTTCGAGCGTACGCGGCACCGGCAAAAAGGACAACCCAAGCAGGATCAGCGGGTCGGCAAAGCGCAATTCACCGCCATACTGGGCAATCGCGGCCGCGAGTTGGTAGCGCTCAATCCCGCTGGTGAGCAAAATCTTCTTATAGTGGAAAAGATCGGGGAGCTTGCGGTTGGCTTGGGCGACCGCCCAGCGTTCGAGCGTACTCTTGACCACGCCGCCATCAACAACGGGCGTGCGGCGAGCCTGGGCGGCAATCTGAATGGCTTCGTGGTGCGGATAACGAGCGCGCCCGACCCGAAACACCGGCGTGAGGCCACCAAGCCCAATCGCATCAACTTGGCCGTCGTAGGTGCGAACCAGTTCGGCGGCGCGGGCGGTGTCGCCGTTGGTACCGATCCGCTCAACGGCAACAGCCCGCCCAAGAATCGTGGTGGTAAAGCTATAATCACGGGCCGAGGAGCCCAGGCTGATACTCACAATGCGCTTCATCGCCCAATGCCTCCGAGATGCCACACTCCGCGCCGATCTAGCGCCGACGGGCGCAAGTATAGCATTATCTCTGCGCCTGGTGCAGGGTTGGTTCGGCGTGCTGACGATGCACGCCCGCGCATCACCGCGTGGCGGGTGCGTTATGGCGATTCGCGGGTGCGTTATGGCGATTCGCGGGTGCGTTATGGCGATTCGCGGGCCTGATTCGCCTCAGCGCGGCGCGTTGTGGCAGCTATGATGGAGGTTGTAACGTCGCTCGCGACAGCCCTAATTGCACGGCCTATCTCCACAGGCTTTGGTGCGTCTGTGCTATAATTGGCGGGCTTGGAAGCGCCAACCCCGAGGTGCGTCTATGTCACTTTTCAACCCAGAGGGTACGTCTCCTGTTGTGCCCAGTGCAATGGCGCGGATCGAGCGACGCTTGCCCTCCCCCGGCGAGATTCTGGTGCGCCAGGGTAGTCGGGTCGAGCCAGAAGACATCATTGCGCGCACACTCAAACCCGCGCCGCCCCTGATTATCAACGTCGCCCGCGCCCTGGGTCTCCCGCCCGCCCAAGTTCAACGGGCGCTGCTACACCGCGAGAAGCAGCAAAAAGTGAATGCTGGCGCGTTACTGGCGCGGGCTCCCGGCCTTATGGGCCGGACGTGTCGCGCCCCCGTCAGTGGCATGATTGTTGACTTTGACGGCGAAACCGGCTATCTGACCTTGGCCCCCGATCCGGTTGAGCAGAGCCTCCATGCGGCGATGCGCGGCTTGGTGATGGAGGTCATCCCCTACGAAGGGGTGGTGATCGA
>CAIRDL010000604.1 GCA_903877345.1 uncultured Oscillochloris sp.
GGCGTTCGGCGCAACCGGTGCCTCGCTCCAAGGCGTGGGCGTCACAAGGAATGCGATTACGCCGCTGGTCACCAGTGTCTACACCTATACCGAGCCAACCCTGGCGCTCAATCCGACCACCGACAACGCGATGCTGCTGTGGGTTCACGACGACATCCGCAAGCCGGTTGGGCAATCGCACGAGCTGAACTTTAGCCGCTGGAATGGCACCGCATGGAGCGCCCCAAGCGCAGTGACGAACGATACGGTGGTTGATGGGAACCCCCAGGTGGCGTGGGACGCCGCAGGGAATGCGGTGGCGGTGTGGAGCCGGATGAGCGAAGCGTTGCCGACCACCGCCACGTGGGATGAGCAGACCGCAAAGAAGCTAGAGATTGCGACCGCAACCTACAATGCAGCGACCGGCGTTTGGTCGCCGCCAAGCCTGCTTACCAATAACGCTGCCCTCGATATGACCCCACGGCTTGCCCGTGGCCCCGGCGGTGAGCTTACGGCGGTGTGGCGGCAGAATAGTGGTGGCTTGCTCAGTGGTGATCTGGCGAACCCGGATCGCATTCTCGTCGCCCAGCAAAGCCAAGGCACGTGGCTCACGCCTACAGTCGCTGTGGATAATCTGCTTGGGCTAGCTGACTTGAGCCTTGGCAGTGGCACGAATACAGCGATGCTTGCCTTCACGCGCTTCGTCACCGCTACCGGCGCACCATCGCCCACGCTCCAACTCTTCACAAGCACGCTCACGGCGGGTAGTTGGTCGCAGCCTACGCAATTCACCAATGATCAACTCGGCCATCGCAGTCCCCAGATCATCTACAACGCCGCGAACCAACCGCTCCTGATCTGGCTGGCGGGCGGCGAGGTACGCCTCCACAACATGACCACGGGGACAACGCGTGCGTTGACCGTGCCGGCGGAAGTGGGCGGTATTGACGAACTGCGGATCGTTCAAGATGCCACCGGCAATATCGCCGCGATCTTCACCGCGCAGACTGGTCAGCGCGACCTGTACGTCGCCTTCTATGATGAGGCGACTGCTCTCTGGGGGCAGCCGCGCCATCTGACCGACAACCGTGATCGCGAATCCTATCCGGCTACCGCGCTGGACAGCAGCGGACGCCTATTGATGGCCTATGCGTCAACGGGCGTCACCTTGCAGGAGCGCACGGTGATCGATCCGGCCACCAGCCAGCCCATTACCTATACGCTTGCGGTCGAGGGACAGACGGATCTGATGACCCTGTCTAAGACCTTCGAGCGCAACCTCACGATCACCAATACGCAACTCACCCTCTCGAACGACCAGCCACATGCCGGTGACGTGGTTCGTCTGAGTGCCACCATCAGCAATACGGGTGATCTGCCAGTCTCTCCAGTGAGCGTGCAGTTCTTCGATGGGAACCCGACAAGTGGCGGGACAGCATTGGGAACGGCCACCGGGACACAACCGCTTGCGGGTGGAACTGCTACGACGTTCTCCATTGACTACACGGTTCCGTCTAATGGTGGCGCGCGTGAAATCTATGCGGTTGTTGATCCAACAGCGGTGATCACCGAAAGCAATGAAGCCGACAATACCGCTTGGCTCCGCGCTTTTGGGCCGGACTTGACGGTGACGACCACCGAGGTTGAACCGTGGACCGGCACCCTGGTTGGCCTCACGTCGGTGCTCCAGAACAATGGTACAACGGCTGCGCCCCCATCAACACTGACCTATCTCCGCGAGACGACTGCAGGCAGCGTGTTGGTGAGCGAGCCAGTCCCGGCGTTAGCCGTGGGTGAGGTCATTACGCTGACAACGCCCTTCGACTACGGTTCGCTGCCTGCCGGTGACTATACGACGCTCGCGTTGAGGAGGCGCAAGTAGCGAAGCTGCGCCTTCTCAAGACGGGGCTGATGGACGACCTGTTGAGCGGGCGGGTGCGGGGTGCCGGATGGTATATCATTGACGGACTAGGCGCAGCGCATATCAGCGATTGATCGGGGCCGACGATGCGGATTGATACTATCCAGATTACCAACTTCCGGGGCTTCACGGCCCCTGTTCTCTTTGTTCTGCCTAAGCCGACCTTTATGCCCCAGCGCGAGTTCACGTTCAGCGAGCAGTTCAACGTCATTGTCGGCGATAACGGCACTGGCAAGACGGCACTGCTTGACGCGCTGGCGATTGGTCTCGGCTCGCTCTTCCTCGGCTTTGACCAGATCGAGTCGCGCGGCATCCGCAAAGACGAGGTGAGTCTGGCCCGCTTCCAGTACGCCGACACCGCCACTATCGAGCCACAGTACCCGGTCAAAATCACCTGCATCGGTCGCATCGGCGGGCAGCCGCTTAGCTGGACGCGCACGCTTGAGGGCAGCGGCGGGCGCATCACCCGCCAGGGTGCCACCGAGATCTTTGAGCTTGGCCGCGAGCTCCAGCGCGCCGTGCGGAGCGGCAAGCCGGTCGAGCTTCC
The DNA here is from genome assembly GCA_903877345.1 of uncultured Oscillochloris sp. Taxonomy (GTDB): domain Bacteria; phylum Chloroflexota; class Chloroflexia; order Chloroflexales; family Chloroflexaceae; genus CAIWXH01. Next base: position 2,448 of record CAIRDL010000604.1, read on the forward strand.
GCTCTTGGCCTATTACGGCACCGGGCGGCTCTGGCTTCAGAAGAAGGAACGCAGCCTCGAACCGGCAAAGCCCGCCTCGCGCACCGCTGGCTACCTCGACTGTCTCGACCCCATCTCCAACGAGAAGCTGCTGCTGCGCTGGCTCAAGGCGATGGAGATCATCCAGCTCCAGCAAGGCAAGCTGGTCGGCGTACTAGAGGCGGTCAAGCAGGCGGTCATCAATAGCGTCGAGCTGTGGCACAGCATGGACTACGACATCCGCCAAGACGAACTGATCATCACCGCCGCCGATGGGCGCACCCTGCCCTTCCGCATGCTCAGCGACGGTGTACGCAATATGTTGGCGATGGTCGCCGACATCGCCTACCGTGCGGCGGTGCTGAACCCGCAGCACGGCATCGAGGCTGCCCGCGCCACTTCTGGCGTGGTGCTGATTGACGAGATCGATCTGCACCTACACCCGAAATGGCAGCGCCGGGTAGTCGAAGATCTGCGCCGCACCTTCCCGCGCATCCAGTTCATCGCCAGCACCCACTCGCCCTTTATTGTCCAGTCGCTACGCCCCGGCGAACTGATCAACCTTGACAGCGAAAAGCCAGCCGCCTACGCCGACAAGAGCATCGAAGATATCGCCGAGCAGGTGATGGATGTCGAGGTTCCGCAGCGCGGTGAACGTTACCAGGAGATGATGGCAGCAGCTAAAGCATATTATCGCGTGTTGCAAGAGGGCAAACAGGCACCGCCCGACCAGGTTGAAGCCCTCAAGCGCCGCCTTGACGAACTGACCGCACCCTTCAGCGACAACGTGGCCTATCACGCCTTCCTAGAGATGGAGCGCGAGGCCGCTGGCTTGGGCGAGGAACCGCTATGAGACCTGTCGAGCGTGATCCGCTACCCCCAACCCCGACGGCACGCCACGGTCATTTATGACCTACCAGGAGGCCCGCGCCGACCTAATTGCCCGCCTCGGCGAATACTGCTCCTACTGCGAGATGCAGCTCGACGCTTCGCTTGCCGTCGAGCATGTGCAGCCAAAAGATGGCTTGGCCGGGAGACCTGACCTTGGACTCTCGTGGGACAACTTTCTTCTCGGCTGTGTGAACATCACGTCAACCACAACACCAGGGGATTTTCTTGTCTATGAGTTGGGGCAAACGGTCAAACCGGCTTGTCGTAACCGATCAGACGTTGGACCATCCACAAGGCATAAGGGCGCATTTGCGCCACTTGCTACGGCTATACTGTGCGTATGCCTGCACGGGGTTCTTGCCGAACGTCTAGCGGTCACCACACGCAACAACGCGCCAAGGAGGCATGATAGCTCCCTTATAATTTGCCACGCGGAGAACAAGCTATGGACAGTGGAGATCTCGTTGACGGTATCCTGGTTCGACATCGTGATCATCCAGAGTGGCGGATCGGCAGTGTCGAGCAGGTTGAGGGTGAGGTTGCCATCGTGCGCTTCTACGGTCGCGAGGAGGAGGTTCACCACTGTGTACCGACAGATCTCTTGCGGCACCGCTACGCAGTTGGCGACCAAATCTTTGCCCTCACCGAAAATACCTACGGCTTCGTCTTGGGTTTCCGGGAAAGCGTAGGGGCGATCACCTACCAAGTAGTCTTTGGCACCCGGCGCAAGGGTATTCCCGAGTCCAACATCCGCCCGCAGTTGCTCGCCCCGGATCTCTTCGACCTCTTGCGCGAGAGTGATGGCTCCGAGAGTCAGCATTTTTTACTCGCCTTACAGGCCCGCCGTCTCCACTATGCCTACCGCTATGATGAGCTCGTCTGTCTCTCTAACGCTCGCATCGAACTGTTGCCGCACCAAGTCTTCGTCGCCGACAAGGTCTTGCGCGGCTACCCACACCGCTTCCTCCTCGCCGATGAAGTTGGTCTTGGCAAAACAATTGAGGCAGGGCTTATCCTGAAGGAATTGCGCGCCCGAGGGGCCGCACGCCGCGTCCTAATCATCACCCCCGCAGGGCTAGTCTCCCAGTGGGTCAATGAACTACGGAGCAAATTTAACGAGTCCTTCACCCAGATTGACAGCACCAACTTTAATGCACATCTCGCCTTCTGTGGCGGCGATGTCGAGCAGGTTTGGCGTACCCACCATTCAATCGTGACTTCACTCCACATGTTGCGTAGCAACGAGCGCCATAGCGAGGCACTGCTCACCTATGAGTGGGATCTCGTGATCTTCGATGAGGCCCACCACTTGCGGCGCTACCTGAAACGAGGCCGCCGTGAGCGCACAGGTGACTCTGATGAGTACCGGGTCACAGCGGCGTATCGTCTCGCTCAACGGTTCCAGAAGCGCACCAATGCCCTTCTGCTCCTCACCGCAACGCCGCTCCAACTCCACGCCTACGAGCTCTTCTCGCTCATCGAATTGCTCGACCCAGCCCTCTTCCCAACCTTCAGCGATTTTGAGCAATGCTCCACAAAGATCCCGCGTCTCAACCGTGCAGCCCAGGATCTTGAGCGCTATGACGAACTGGATGAGCAGGGACGTTCTATGCTAGCCAAGGATATCGTCGCGGTAACATCTGGCGATAGCCCACAGCTCCACGCGCTCCCAGTGCTTGAACAGATGGCGACCCTTGATGGCCGCGCCGCGCTTCGGCTACGGATCGCTGACGCCCACCAACTTGCCCGCGTGCTGATCCGCAATCGGAAGCGGTTGGTCTTTGACGACCTACTACCCCGCCATGCACGTATCGTGCAAGTCACTTATACTGCTGCTGAGTGGGCGGTCTATCACGCTGTCACGGCGTATCTCCAAGAATGGTACAACCTTGCTCTTCGGGAGCGAAACAACGCCCTCGGTTTCCTCATGGTCACGTTCGGCGCACTACTGGTGAGTTACGCCGGACTGTCTGGGCAGTGAACGCCTTCGTGCTGGTTCGTAGCAAAGGGTTGGTGGGCAAGGTGCTGGAGGTCATTTCCCGCAGTGAGTTATACCAGTACAAGGTGCAACTCTCGATCTCCGACAGCATCGTGACGGTCGCCGAAGCAGGTCTGTCTGACGGTGACCAAGCTGATCCAATGCTTGACCCGTTGGTGGGCTTACACGAACAGCGCTTTGAGCATCCCCAGCGCTTCTACATCCGCACCATTGCCCATTACCTCGCCTGCTCGCGCCAGGCGCTGGTGAGCAGCGGAGCCACGGCACGGATTGAGCCACTCGCGCATCAGATTTTCGTGGCGCACCGTGTGGTGACCGCCCTGCGGCCACGCTTTCTCCTTGCCGACGAAGTAGGTTTGGGCAAGACCATTGAGGCCGGTCTTATCATCCAAGAGCTGCGGGCGCGTGGGGCGCTCCAGCGTGTGTTGGTCATCGTCCCCGCAAACCTGACCTTCCAGTGGTGTACTGAGCTTGAGCAAAAGTTCAACGAGCGTTTCGCCGTATATGACTCCAGCGTGCTGCGGACGCTCAAGCGCCAGTCCCCACGCGGCAACCCCTGGCTCGTGCAGGATAACATCATCCTCTCGCATGGCTTCATTGAGCATAACGAGTTGCTCTGGGATGAGATCGTTGCGCTCCCGTGGGATATGGTGATCGTTGATGAGGCGCACCACGCACGGCGACGGCAGACAGGCGGCGACCGGCGCGAGGCAACCCAACTGTACCGCTTTGTGAGTCGCCTAAGCGAACGCACGCGAGGGCTACTGCTTCTGACGGCCACACCAATGCAACTCCAGACCTTCGAACTCTTCTCCCTGATCGAACTGCTCGATTGCGGGCTGTTCCAGAACTTCACACATTTCGAGCACCAGCGCCATGTCAATCGAAGCATCAATGCGTTGATCAAGGCGGTCGAAGCGTGCGACCAAACAGGTGGCGCGCACAGCCCAGATCTCCCTGGGAATCTGCGCGCACAGCTTGAAGATGCCCATCACCCGCTAGTGTCGCAGCTCGCCACGTCTACCGCTGCACGCCAACGGCTCATCCAACTGCTTGCAGAGCGACACCTGTTGAGCGAGGTCATGATCCGCAATCGCAAGCGGGTCATCGGCAGGTTCACCGCACGCCGCCCCTATAGTATCCCTGTCACATTGAGTCCCGAGGAGCGCATCCTTTACAACGCAGTGACAGACTACGTGCGAGGCTCCTACCGCCAACTCGACCAACGGCGGCGCGGCGTGATTGGGTTCCTGCTGGTGGCCTACCAACGGCGTCTGACCAGTTGCACTCACGCATTTCGCGTCACCATTGAGCGGCGTCTCCAAAAGCTCCAGAGCGCAATGGCCGAGCCTGAGATGTTGCCTAATTGGAGCGATGACGAGGAACTTGACGCAATCCTTGATCGCACCGATCAAGTAGCCTTCGGCACTGACCAGGAAGCGATTGTGATCGAACGGCACCGGCTTGAGGCGTTACGCATGCTCGCGGCATCCGTCCAGACAGACACCAAATTCCTTGCCTTTAACCGCTTCCTGGACGAATTGTTCATACGCAACCCTGGCGAGCAAGTCCTCATCTTTACCCAATTCTACGATACGCTGGACTACCTTTGGGGCCAACTGAGTCGTCGCTGGCAAGTGGGCATCTTCCACGGGTCGCTGAACCCCAAAGAGAAAGATGGCGCGATTACCCGCTTCCGAGATGGGGTCACACAAATCCTCATCTCAACTGAGGCCGGTGGTGAGGGGCGCAACCTCCAATTCTGCGCTGTCTTGGTCAACTACGACCTCCCTTGGAACCCGATGAAGGTTGAGCAACGGATTGGGCGTGTTGATCGCATCGGGCAACAGCGCAACGTGATGATCTGTAACTTTGCACAGCAGGACACGGTTGAGGATCGCGTGCTGGATATGTTGGCGAATCGGATTCGCATCTTTGAAGAGACCGTCGGCGGCCTCGACCCGATCTTGGGCGAACTAGAGGCAGATATCCAGAAGATCGTACTGGAGACGCCGCTCGATCAGCTTGATGCCACGCTCAAGAACCGGGCGATAAAGCTCGAGCAAGACACCCACCAAGCCCAAGCCCTTGAGGAAGCCCATCGTGACTTTGTGGTTGACTTACGCAGCTTCAACCAACAGGCCCAGGTCGTGTTTGACCCAGATGAGCAGCAGCGCATTATCGAGGTCATGCAATCTTGGAGCCGACTGATGCTCAAACACATGGGGGCACAGGTCGAAGCACAGCCCGACGGGTCGCTCTCGGTAAAGTTGGGTAAAGCAAGCGGCGGTATTTTGCCCGAGGTGTGCCAGCGCTACTTTGACCTCACCTTCGACTATGATCAGGCGATGGAGAACCAAGACCTCGAGTATGGTTCGTTTGGGCACCCCCTGTTTGACGCACTCATCGCGTATGGCACGGCCGGACGGTTCGCGCCTGGGGTCGTAGCCCAGCGCACGATTATGAACAATGCCCACCATCCGTTCGAAGGATTCCAATTCAACTTCTTGGTCGAGGAAACATCGATTCACACGACCCGTGCGCTGATCATTATTGCAATGGATGACGCGGGAGTGCAGCGTCCAGATCTCACCGAACTGCTCCTCGAGATTCGGGACTGGGAGCACCTAGCGCCCGGGGTTCGTGATGGTCTTGGTGATGACTGGTCAACACGGGTAGAACGCGCCCACGACCAAGCCCAAGTGTTGCTCGACAGCATCTTGCGTGAGCGCCAGACTGTCCGTAAGGCCGAAGGAGAAGCACTTCTTCAGGCAGAGGAACAACGGCTCGACCGCTATTACGAGATGCGCCTCCAGTCGGGGCAGGCGAAACTCAAGCACGACGGTGAGATCCTCCAACGGCTTCAAGCGTCTTCACGCGAGGCGGATCGGAAGGTTATCCCGATCTGGAAGCGAAACGTCGAGAACGCCCAGTTGTATATCCACACACTCAACCAAGAACACGAGGCCGAGCGAAAGAAGCTTGCGGGACGTCGGCGGGTAACCTATAGCTCCACGCTGCTCAACGTAGCACGGGTGAACGTCGTGGGCTCAATCCAGCCCCACGACAGCGCTGTCCGACGGGCACCCATTGGCCGTTTCCCTGATCGCGGTCGCACTAGCTTTCCTATGCCAACCTCGGGACTTCGCGTGCGCCATACGAAAACACCGGAGACGGCAACTGCTCCCCGCATACGTACCCATGCCGCGCCGCATCGTGGCGAGGTGGTGGCCCCACCTGTGTTACCGATTAGAGGCGAGTCACACAACGCATCCGCAAACCATGCCGGCCAGGCAGCGAAGACTGGGCTTGACCGCCTTGTTCGCTTCGTCAAGCAGACGCTGCGCAAGCTGTTCTAGAAAACTGACTTGGGCGTGAAGCGCCACAAACCTATGGCCGACGGTCGGTTGCGTCATGCTTGCGGGAGCGGCGCTGCTTTGTCGTACCGCCATACTTCGCCAACAACGTATCGTCAAGCTCATCCGCTACAAGCATGACACTCTCGATGTTGCGAACAAATTCCTCGCGCTGGAGTTCCATGAGCGGTCGGATGGACAGCGCGATCACTGCCTCATCAGCAATACCAAGCCGTACCGCACCGCGTAAGACGAGGTTGAGTTCGAGTAGTTCACGCATCAGGGGAACAATCAGTTCCTTGTCGGAAGGCAGGGATAGCACAAAGGCATCCACATGCAAATACAATTCGCCCGCATCCTCGACAATAGAGGCCCGACAACGTGCCGACCCGTAGGTAAAGCAGCGGCGCCCTTGCTCATCCGTTAGCGCGACCGGGTCGGGAACCCCACGCTCACGTAGGAAGTCGTCAATGAGTCGTTCAGCGATCAGCCGTAGCTTCACGAGCTTTGCGGCCATCGCAAGCTCAACGGCGGACATGGCGGGAAGGGCAGCGGCACGCGGCGGATCACTGGTTGGATGCTGTGTGATCCTTGGATGTGTAGTGCTGTTCAAGGTGACACCACAGGTGGCACAGAAACGGGCACCAGCAAGGATGGGAGTGTGACAAGCTGGACAGGTCATCGTCGCTCCCTCGCTCCCAGGCATTAGCGGCTGTGATGCCAATGCTGAACTGCTGTCCGGCACAATCGAGGCGACCAGATTCGCATTGTTGGAGCCGGTCATGTCGCCAGGGCGACCGCCAGATCTTCATGGGGAGTGAAGCGCATGCCACATGAACGACAAAACCACGTTTGGGGCGCAAGATCAAGGTTGCCGCAAGCCGGACAGTAAACTGCCGCCAAACAGGCGGCACGACCAAGGGTGCAAGCTTGGACAATCTCGTCAGCGAGATAGTCTATCGGCAACGCGAACTTCGCCGCCCCCACACCCATCAGAATCCACATGTTGATGCCGACCACCCCATCATCGGCGATGAGTGGCCCGCCAGAATTACCGGGATCGATGGCGGCGTCGGTCTGAATGTACTCAATACCACCTAAGAATTGGCATGGGTTGCTAATAATACCGTGCGAAACCGTGTTATGGAGTCCTGAAGGGCACCCTATGGTCAGAACGATCTGCCCGTGTGCGAGCATCTGGGGGGCACCGATTGGCAGTGTCGGGAAAGGCCCGTCATCCAACAGCCACAGCAACGCATAGTCGAGTTGACGATGGGACTGCACGACGAGACCCTCGACTGTTCGCTCATTGGGCGAGCCTGCCATAAGCGTGACCTGCACTGATCGCAGCGAAGAACCATCCTCCTCAACAACATGGCGAGCGGTGACGACCAATCCATCAGGGTGAATGATGAAGCCAGAGCCAATGCCGCTGTCGGTCTGGACGGCGACGGTCGCTGGGAGTGCGCGGGCTGCGGCAACACGCAGATCGACCTGTACGATGGGAAGGGCTGGCGCTGGGGATACTGTTGGAGCTTGAGGATTGAGTGTGCTGATGGTAACCTTCTCGTCAAGACTGTGTGGGAAGACAAGCGAGAGCGCGGCGTCTAGACCAAGCGTGTGCAGCGCAGCAGCAATAGTGTCAACAACCGTCTCTGTGCGCCGCTCATAGCCGAAACCACGGAGAAGCGCCCGAACCGTGAGACTGATCTGCTGGCGTTTATGCCGCAGAACCTTGTCGGCAAGAGTAGTGACATAGGAATGTGCTGCTGGCATAGATAGGTATCCTCAGCGGGACAATCTGAGAAGGATGGGTGAAGCTCCACAAGAGCTTTGGTTCTTGTGGAGCTCATCGGGTTATGCAGTGTGCTTACCTAATAGCTTCTGAAGCCGTTTGCAGTGACTTGTGCCACCTACCTGATTTACTACTCAAATTCAATAGTCCCGTGACTGTTTAGGCAACCTGCTGTGTTTACGCCGAATGGCTCTGTCCGAGCCACCTCCCTGAAGAGACGAGGTACAGCATCCAAGGAACACATGGCTTGTTTACGCCACACAAGTATTGGGACGCGACAACCTCACAACGTCTCCTGATGTTCATGTGCGCCGCTCGAAGGCGGAAACAGTACCGACTACAAGGGCAGGCCCATCACGGCGCGATTGTAGCACGGCTATACAGTGACGGCAAGGTTTTGGCTGAAACCAGCGAATAACTCGTCCAACCATTGGGACTCAAGCCCTATAGCCTAAACCCAACACGCGTGTCACAAGCCACACCAGGGTTAATCATACGTGAACGCCTCTCGTGGTCGCCGCGTCGATACGGCGGCGCACCTGGTGGATGCCAACGATTTGCGTCAACCTGGGCCTTTCCCGGTAGGGTGTCCATGTGTGCGCCGCCCGTGGGGCGTGGGGCAGCACGAGCGCGCCAAAACGATCATGATGCTTGTTTTGGCGCGTGCTCGTGCGTGCTTGGCAAGCAGGCAACGCAACTTCAACGAATGCTCATCGGCATAAGGATAGGCACGTAGTCCGCTTGGCCGACAGGCTTGAAAATGCCGGGGTTCTGCGGCGACTGCGTTTCGATGGCGATTTGGGCGCGCTTGACGCTGGTGAGCAATTCGGCGGTGCGCGTGGCGTAGGGAGGGATGATGGCAGGCCGTGTGGTTAGGTGCGCTCCGTGGCGGGGCGATACACCCCGCGACTGCGCCAGAGATACCACGCGGCAACGCTCCGGTGAGGTCGCCAGACC
>CAIRDL010000605.1 GCA_903877345.1 uncultured Oscillochloris sp.
AGGCGCAGCGCCAATTCAGCAGCTTCGGCAGCTTGGTCGAGCCGCCCCGCCGTCACGTAGTGCTGTGCGAGGGTCAAATGCTCGACCGACGCCTCCCGCACGCCGCCCGCATCCTCGTAGAGATGGGCGAGGCGTGCGCGCTGCTCGTCCTCCTCCGGGCTGAGTTTCAGCAACTCGCGCAGGGACTCAACCGCTTGGGCGGGGCGGCGCTGCGCGAGATGCAAATCAGCCAAGGTGCGGTAGCTCACCACTGCGGCCTTCACGTTGCCCTGGCGGGCTTGAGCCTGGGCGATATAGCCCAGGAAGAAGGCATTCTGCTGGTCAGACGCTCGCAGTTCATCGAAGACTTGGAGCGCCCGGTCGAGTTTGCCGGTGTGAAAAAGGGCAATGGCGGCGTTCGTGCGCCCATCGGCGTCTTGCGGGAACTCTTGGAGCGCCCGCACCGCCGCTTTGAGCGAATCGTCCCACTGTCCACTGCGCGCCGCCTCGCGGCTCTGCTCCATTGCTCGGTCAAAGATGGCCCGATTACCAGCCATAGTTAAGTTCCACTGTCGTGAAGTAAACCCGGGGGGCATTCCCCCGGCACCCGGCTAGAATCCGAGGAGGGTTAAAATGAGTGCCTTCTGGACGTGCAGACGGTTCTCGGCTTGGTCAAACACCACCGCCTGCGGGCCGTCAATCACTTCCGCCGTGACCTCTTCGCCCCGATGGACAGGTAGGCAGTGCATAAAGACGGCGGTGGGCTTGGCGTGGGCCATCAGGGCCAGGTTGACCTGATACGGCGCAAAGACAGGTTGGCGGCGGGCGGTCTCGTGCTCTTGGCCCATCGAAGTCCAGACATCAGTGTAGATCGCATCGGCCCCGGTGACCGCCTCAACGGGCGAGGTGGTGACGACCACGGTGGCGGCATTGGCGGTGGCGAGGCTTTCAGCTTGCGCGAGCAAATCGGGGTCGGGGCGATAATCAGGCGGACAGGCCACGCTAACGTTCACCCCCAAAGTCGCTCCAAGCAACAGCAGCGAGTGGCAGACATTGTTGCCGTCGCCCACATAGGTCAGCTTGAGCCCCTGAAGTTGCCCGAAGCGCTCGCGCAGCGTGAGCATATCGGCAAGCGCCTGACAGGGGTGTTCGCGGTCGGAAAGCGCATTGATCACCGGGACGCTGGCGTGGCGGGCGAGAGTTTCGACCGTGGTGTGCTTGAAGACGCGGGCGGCGATCACCTGCACCCAACGGCTCAGATTTCGCGCCACATCGGGGACACTTTCGCGGCCACCCATGTCAATATCATTCGCCGAAAGGTACGAACCGTGGCCGCCAAGCTGCGTCATACCGGCCTCGAAGGCCACACGGGTGCGGAGCGACGGTTTCTCGAAGACGAGGGCCAGGGTTTTGCCGCGCAACGGCCACTGGGCCTGGTCGCCAGCGTGCCACTCGGCCTTGAGGCGCGCCGCCCGTGCGAGCAGCGCCTCAGCCTCGTTCGGGGTCAGATCTGCCGCTGAGAGGAAGTGCTTGTGCATCAAAAAATCCTCAGTAGTGGGCGCGTGCCCACAGGTATCGTACCAGTCTGACATTACACATCGCGACGCCCGCTGCGCCGTTGGTGGTCAGGCTGCTTCGCCATCAAGCGCTGATTCGTGGCGGTACGCCGATAATCGCCAGCATCAATGATCGTAATCTCCTCGCAGAGTTCACGGTCACTCATGCGCGAGAAGATGCGCGGGTCAAGCTCTTCCGGCTTGCGGTTGCTCGTGATCACGGTCGGTAGGCGGTAATTATAACGGTGGTTGAAGATTTGGAACAACTTTTCACGCGCCCACGGGGTCGCATTCTCGGTGCCGAAGTCATCGAGGAGGAGCAGATCGGCCCCGCGTACCTGCTCGAAGCGTTCATCGTAGGCGATTTCACTACTGGGGCCGAAGGTACTCCGCAGATGATCAAGCAGATCCGGCACGACCGTGAAGAGGACGGAGGTATAGCCGACGTTCAGCACTTCATTTGCAATCGCGGCGACGAGGTGGGTTTTGCCCGAGCCATAGCCGCCAAAGAAGATCAGCCAGCCTCGTGGCGCTTCGGCAAATTTACGGGCGCGGGCGTAGGCCCGGGCCACTCCAGCGATATGAGCATCGAAATTGGCGAAGGTTTTACTGGCAAATGGGCCTAGGTTACTGATGGTGTGCAGATGCTCGCGGCGCTGTTGAAGCAACTGGGCCGTGCGGCAGTTGCAGGCGATCAAGTGCCCAAAGTCGGGATGGCCGTACGGCACATCAAGCACGAGGTAGCCCGCACCCCGACAGCGCGCACACGGCTCCTCCGGCTCCGTGGGGGTCGGGCTAGAGGTCGCTCTCATCGCTTCCTCGCCGGAAGAGTCCGCCGAACTGACCGTTGGTGTACTGCTCGACATCAAGTGGTCGTTCGGC